>JANOJK010000323.1:0-3072 GCA_031408165.1 Acidobacteriota bacterium
TGAGCACGAGCGGCTGGCCGGTCGCGGGGTTGATCGTCGCGGCGCCCTGCGGAAGCTGCGACTGCAGCGGGTTGGTCGCGTTGACGTCGAATCCCGACACCGTCAGGTTGTCCTTCACGGTGACGGGAGGCTGGTAGTCCCACCGCAGGCCGACGTTGAGCGACGCGCGGGAGCCGATCTTCCAGTCGTCCTGCGCGAACAGCGCGTAGTACCGGTACTGCTCCGTGCGCGGCGTGCCGGCCTGCACGCTGCCGCTCGTCGGCAGGCCGAGCAGGAACGTCGCGACGCCGTTGCCCGACGCGTCGCCGGTGTTGTTGAGCGGGTCGCGCCGCGTGAACTGGTTATTGAAGCCGAAGACGCCGTTCGAGTTGACCTCGTCCTGGCGGAAGAACTGGTAGGCGCGGGCCTCGCCGCCGATCTTCGCGAAGTGACGGCCCATGGACTTCGACAGCGTCGTGCTCGCCGAGTAGGCGTCGTTCTTCGGCCGGCGGAACGTCCGCGGGAACATCCCTTCGTAGGTGTCGAGGTTGATCTGTGGGAACGGGGGTCCCGTCAGCTGGTAGGCGCCGGTGAACGGCAGGTTCGGAACGACGTCGCCGAACTGCTTGTCGTGCGGCTCGTCGAACCGATCCCACGAGATGCGCGTGTTCCACAGCGTCGCCCCGCCAATCGTCCGGTTGTCGTCGACAGTCGTGAGGTAGTGGTTCCGGTGCGTTGGATAGTTATCGCTCCGGATCGCCGGCTCGGGCAGGGCGTTCTCGTTTCTGAACTCGATGCCCCAGTTCGCCGTGTTACTGACCGACATCCGGTGCGTGTCGCTGAACGCGTGATCGATTCGCGTGAGGTACGAGTTGTAGCGATAGCGCCCGATGTTGGGGGAGGCAATGAAGTTGCTCGCTCCCGACAGGTTGCTCGGCGTCGCGTTTTCCTGGGGGATGAACGGCAGGAGCGCCTTCGCGAGCGGGCTCCAGCGGTTCTCCGGGATGATGTTGCCGGGAAACGGCGTCCGCGTGCACGAGCTGAAGTTCGCGGTGCACGAGGTCGTCGCCGGATCGTAGATGAGGATGGGCGTCCCGTTCGCCGTCGTCGTCCGCGAGAAGTCGCCGCGCAACTGGGCCGCGGTGGGGATGGTGCGCGTCACCGGGAACGGGATGTTCTCGTAGAACCCCTGGTAGCCGCCCATGAAGAACGTCTTGCCGCGGCGGAGCGGTCCGCTCACCATTCCCTCGCCGTTGAAGTACTTGTGTTCCTTGTTCGAGATCTTGTTGCGGATGTTCTGAATCTGGTTGGCGTCGAGCCAGGTGCCGCGGTGCAGCATGATGCCCGAGCCGCGAAGCTGGTTCGTGCCCGAGCGGAACGTCATATTGACGACGCCACCGCTCGTGCGGCCGAAGGAGGCGTCCACGCTGGAGGTCGAGACCTTGAACTCTTCGATTGCGTCCACGGGCGGGGCATAGTTCCAGTTGCCGGTGCCGCCGCCGGTGCCGGCGCTCGGCGCGCCTTCCATGAGGAACTCGTTGTTCCCGGTGCGGCTGCCGTGAATCGACAGCGATCCGTTGACGTCCCACGCGCGCGTCCCCGAGAAGCCCGTCGCGCCGAACGTGGTCTGCGTGAAGAGCGTGCCGGAGGTGAGCTGGAGCAGCATGTAGACCTGGCGGCCGTTGAGCGGCAGCTCCGAGATGCGCTTGTTCTCGATCGTCTGTGCGATCGTGGTCTCGTTGGACTCGACGTTGCTCGTCGCGGCGCTGACGGTGACGGTCTCTTCGACGGAGCCGACCGACAGCATCGCGTTGACCGTGACCGTTTCGGCGGTGCGCAGCGTGATGCCGTCGCGGACGAACGTCTTGAAGCCCGAGAGCACGACGTTGATCTTGTAGGGCCCGGGCAGCAGCTGCTGCAGGGTGTAGACGCCCTGGGCGTTGGTTTGCCCTTCGGTGGAAACGTTGGTGTCGGTGTTGACCGCGGTCACCATCACGCCGGGGACGATCGCCCCTTGCGCGTCGGTGACCGTGCCGGTGACAGTCGCCCGTAACTGCTGGCCGACGGCTGGCGCGGCGAACAGGGTGAGGAGACATGCGAGGGCGATCGGCTGGAAGCGCGAGGGACAACGGCGGGACATCTGGAACCCTCCTTAGAGAAAAGAACGCGAACCGGGTATCCTTCCAGTATAGCTGAACGTGCGCCTATGAAACGTCCACGTATGAAATAAAGCGTGAATACCTCCACCTTCATCGTCGTGCTGCTCCTCGCCACAGTCCCGCTGCGGGTGGTGCCCGACCCCATCCGTATCGCGACGATGGTGACGGACCAGCAGGGGAAGCCCGTCCGCGGACTCACCCTGAACGATTTCGAGCTGCGCGAGGACGGCGTCGTGCAGAAGCTGCTGGCGGTCGAGCCCCGGCGCCCCGAACCGCGGCGGATCGCCATCGTGCTGGATGAGTTCCACGTGGACGCGGCGGACTCCTCACGCGTGCGCGACGCGGTGATCCGCTTCGTGGACGAGCGCCTGCGGCCTGACGATGCGGTCGTTGTGCTCCGGCCGCTCGATTCGCTCACGTCGATCCGCCTGACGACCGACCGCCGTGTGATCCGTGAGGCGGTCGCGCGCTTCGAGGGACGACAGGGCAACCTCGAGCCGCGTACGAGGCTCGAAGAAGAAACCCTGGGCCGCGCGCCTGCACTGGTCGAAGCGGGACGCGCCCAGGTGGTGCTGTCCGCGCTGCGCGCCCTCACGGCCCAGCTCGGCTCCGCGCCGGGGCGCGCCGCCATCTTCCTTGTCACCCGCGGCTTCGCCCAGCAGCCGCGGCGGCTGAGCTCGGCCCGCGGCCTTCCCGACTTCGGCATCGTGGAGCGCTTCGCGAACCGGTACGACGTGCCGGTCTATGCATTCGACCCGCGATCGGCGCTCGTCGAGCCGGAAACCTCGGGCGTGATGCTCGGGAAACTCGTGTCGGAGACCGGCGGCACGTGGTCGCGCGGCGAAGACCTCGCCGGCAACCTCGCGCGCGCCGGCCAGGAAATCGACGGCGGCTACACGCTGACGTATGTGCCGGCGCATGCCGGCGACGGCCG
>JANOJK010000334.1:0-6118 GCA_031408165.1 Acidobacteriota bacterium
GTACGAGGCCGACCCGACGTCCTCCGCCCGCACGTCGACCTCCTCGGGCGGGTCCAGATGGAGCGGCGCCACCGGTTCGACCGGCTGGCCGAACTCATCACCAGTAACCTCGGCATCACCGGCAACCTCGGCCGATCTGACCGGTTGCGTGGCGTAGGCCTCGGCTTCGGCCTCGGCCTCCGCGGGTTCCGCGACCCGACGCGCGTGGTCCACGTGTTCCGCGGCCGGATCCTGCCGCTCCGCAAAGTCTTCGCGCTGCGGGGACCGATCCGTGTGGTCCTCGTGCTCCGCGGCCAGATCCGCATAGTCCGCGTGTTCCGTCCCCCGTTCGGCGTGCTCCGCGACCCGATCCGGTTGGTCCAGGTGTTCCGCGGCTCGAACCGCGTAGTCCGCGAGCCCCGCCCCCGGAACCGCGTGCTCCGCGACCAAATCCGGTTGGTCCAGGTGTTCCGCGATCCGATCCGCGGGGTCCGCGTGCTCCGCGGCCTGATCCTGCCGCTCCGCGTTGTCCTCGTGCTCCGCAGCTCGGGCCTGATCCGCGGGGCCGGCGTGCTCCGCGGCCCGATCCGCGTGGTCCGCGTGCGCCGCGGCCTGATCCTGCCGCTCCGCGTAGTCCGCGTGCTCCGCGGCGCGGGCCTGATCCGCGGGGCCGGCGTGCTCTGCGGCCCGATCCGGGTGCTCCAGATGTTCCGCGGCGCGGGCCCGGTCCGGGTGATCCAGGTGCTCGGCAGCCCGATCCGCGTGCGCTAACTTTTCCGTGGCCCGAGCCTGGCGCTCCGCGAAGTCCGCGTGTTCCGCGGCCCGAAGCTGTTGCTCCGTGTATTCCCGTGGCACGGCCCGGCGCTCAGGCGGCTGCCCGGGCGCCCCGAAACTCCGCGGCCGCTGAGCGGGGCGCGGCTCCCGCCGGCCCCGCTGATCCCGATCCTGGCTGTCGCTCGCGTCGCGCCGGCCCTGCGCATCGGCGGGCGGCGGCGCTTTCAGGATGCGCGTCCAGTCGAACTGGACGTCGGGATTGTGCTGCTCGAGCAGCCGGATTGCGGTCTCGTCGATGGGGGCGCGGCCGACACGCACGCCCGGCGGGGTGCGGAACCAGTACAGCAGGCGCTTGCCGCGCCCGCGGCCCGCGGGCTGCACGAGCGCGGTCGTTTCATAGCCGCGGCGGTCGCGGTCGAAGCGCAGGAGTGTCAGGGCCTACTTCCTCTTAAGTTTTTGCGCCGGGCTGGCCTTCGTGGCCTTCAGCGCGGGCTTCTTCGCCGCGACTTTGGGCGCAGCCGCCTTCACCGCTTTTCTGGCGGCGGCCGCCGGCACCTTCGGCTCCGGCGCCTTCGCCTCCGGCGCCTTGGTCGGGGAGCGCTCGGGCGGCGGCTTGGGCTGCGCGGACCGGAGCACCATCGTGAACCGCGTCTGGTCCCCCAGGGAGTGGTAGCTCCAGATTTCGGAGACCGAAACCTGATTTTCCACGCACAGGCGGCGCGCCATGTCGACGGCGGCGGCCGGCACGTAGAGATGGAAGGGGGCACGGGCGCGGCCGAAATGGGCCCACTGCGCCATCGCTTCGAGGTGATTGACCGATTCGCCCGTCTCGACCTCGATAATCCCTTCGAGCTTGTGGTTCTTGTCCTGCGATGTCAGGACGAGGTCAGGAAACATCTGCCCCGGGCCGATCTTCAGCCCTGAGATCTGCTCATCTCCAATGTTGACGGCGACCTCGTGCTTGCGCTTCAGCTTTGCCAGAAGAAGCCGGATGACACGGTCGTGCTCGAGTTGCTCTCGGACCGGCCGAACCAGAATCGGACTCAAGTAACCTCCGGGGAACCCGGTATCGTAACGCACTTGGCGGACGCAAGTATAGGACTTCCGTCAATTCCCCTAGCGGAGCGCTTGACGGCGATCCCTTTTGCCTTCAAAATGATGCGGTGATTGCCGCGGCCGAGAACCCCCTCGCCGAATCTGCGACGAAAACAATCCTCATTGTGGACGACGACCGATCGGTCGCCGATACGTTTGCCCGGATGCTGAAACTCGAGGGTTTCGAGGTCGCTACGGCCATTAATGCCGAGGCCGGGCTCGAGCTCGCCGAGAACGTCCGCCCGAGCGCCATCATCCTCGACATGCGCATGCCGATTACCAACGGCCTGCAGTTCCTCCGGCTCGTGCGGGCCAAACCCCACCTCGTTGACGTGCCGGTCGCGATCGTCACCGGCGACTACTTCCTGTCGGACCCGATCCAGCAGGAACTGAAGTCGCTCGGAGCGTCGATCCGGTTCAAGCCGCTGTGGCTCGAGGACCTGATCGCGCTTGCCAAGACGCTCGTCGCGTAAAGCCCCGTGAACGAGCGTTTCCTCCGCGCCTGTCGACGCCAGCCTGTCGATGCCACCCCCGTCTGGTTCATGCGCCAGGCCGGACGCTACATGTCCGACTACCGCGCGCTCCGCGAACGCTACTCCCTGCTGGAGATCTGCCGCCAGCCCGACCTCGCCGTCGCCGTCACGCTGCAGCCGGTCGACGCCATCGAGGTCGACGCCGCGATCCTCTTCTCGGACCTGCTCATCCCGTTCACGCCGATGGGGCTCGATTTCGATTTCGTCAAGGGCGAAGGGCCCTCGATCGAGCGGCCGATCCGCGACGGGTCCGACGTGGACCGCCTGCGGGTGTTCGAGCCGCGGGAGGCGCTCGCGCACGTGCTGGAGACGATCCGGATCCTGCGGGGTGAGCTCGCGGGCCGCGTGCCGCTCATCGGCTTCGGCGGGGCCCCGTTCACGCTCGCGTCGTACGCGATCGAAGGAGGGCCGTCGACCAGCTACGCGAAGGCCAAGGCCTTCATGTACGCCGAGCCCGCAGCGTGGCACCGCCTCTGCGATCACTTCGCACGCGTGATCGGCGACTACATGCGCGCGCAGATCGAAGCCGGCGCGCAGGCGATCCAGATCTTCGACTCGTGGGCCGGCCAGCTCTCGCGCGACGACTACCGCGAGTTCGCGCTGCCGCACACACGGCGGATCTTCGAGACGCTCGCCGGCTCCGGCGTCCCGACGATTCATTTCGGCGTCAACACGGGGGCGATCCTCGCGGACCTCGCCGAAGCCGGCGGCGACGTCGTCGGGGTCGACTGGCGGACGCCGCTCGACGAGGCGTGGGAGCGGATCGGCCTCGACCGCGCCGTCCAGGGGAACCTCGATCCCGTCAGGCTCCTCGGCCCCGAAGAAGGCATGTTCGCGGCGGCGGACGATGTCCTGAGGCGCGCGGCGGGGCGGCCCGGGCACATCTTCAATCTCGGTCACGGCGTCCTTCCGGAGACTTCGCTCGCACAGGTTCAGGAGCTTGCGCGACACGTACATGGCTTTGGGCTTTAGGCTTTGGGCTTTAGGTGGCTTTAGCCTACGGTCGCTGAAGCCCAAAGCCTAAATCCCAAAGCCCAAAGCCAACGTGAATCTGCCTGACGTTATCGTGATCGGAGCCGGCATCACCGGCCTGACCGCGGCCTACGAGGTGGCGCGGCGCGGATTGCGGCCGCTGGTGCTCGAGGCGGCGGCGCGGACCGGCGGGCTCATCTTCACCGACCACGCTGACGAGTACACGATCGAAGCCGGGCCCGACTCGGTCCTCACCACGAAACCGGCGGCGATCGAGCTGGCGCGCGAACTGGGGCTGGACGGGGAGATCCAGACCGTGCGGCCGCCCGGCGGGGCGTTCGTGCTGCGCGGACAGGTGCTGTACGCGCTGCCGCGACCGTCGCTCCTCGGCATTCCTCGCAGCTGGGGCGCGCTCGCGCGCTACTCGCTGCTCTCCCCCGCCGCGCGTGCGCGCCTGGCGCTCGAGCGGCTGGTCCCGGCCCGCCGCGGTCGCGACGATGAGTCGATCGGGTCGTTCTTCCGCCGCCGTTTCGGCGGGGCATCGGTCGATCTCATCGCGCAGCCGCTGCTCGGCGGCATTCATGCGGGAGACATCGACACGCTCTCGATGCAATCGCTCTTTCCGAAGCTCGTCGACCTCGAGCGGACCCACGGCAGCATCCTGCGGGCGCCGGTGGCGCCGGGCTCAGGCGTGTCGCCGTTTGTCTCGCTGCGCGGCGGGATGGAAGTACTGATCAAAGCGCTCGAGCGCCGGCTCGACACCGGGACGATCCGGCTCAACGCACGAATCGAGCGCATCCAGCGGATCGACGGCGGGTGGCGTGCCGGCGAGGACGAGGCCCGTGCGCTGATCCTCGCGGCACCCGCGCACGCCGCGGCGTCACTGCTCGCGCCCGTGGACGGGGAGGCCGCGGACCTGTGCGCGCGGGTGCCGTACGTGTCGACCGCCAGCGTGGCGCTCGCGTGGCCGCGCGCGGCGATTCCGCATCCGCTCGCCGGCACCGGCTTCGTCGTCGCGCGCCGGCAGAGCGATGTGCGCATCACCGCGTGCACGTGGGTTTCGTCCAAATGGGCGCATCGCGCCCCCGAAGGGACGGCGCTCTTGCGCGTGTTCATCGGCGGCGCGCACGATCCGCACGCGGTGGATCTGCCGGACGAGGCACTGGTCGCCACGGTCCGCGCGGACCTCGCACGCGTGCTCGGCATCGCCGCGGAACCTTCATTGGCGCGCGTCTACCGCTGGCGAAACGCCGGCGCGCAGCACACGGTCGGCCACCTCTCCCGCGTGGAGACGATCGAGCGTCGCCTGTCGGCGCACGGAGGTTTGTTCGTCGCGGGCAGCGGCTTCCGATCGGTGGGCATTCCCGACTGCGTGGCGGAGGCGCGCCGCGTCGCTGGAGAGGCGGTGGCGTTTCTAACCTCCGGCTGATTCGATTACTCCAGTTGGCCCGACCTTCAGGTCGGGCTTGCTGAAGCCACCCGGTTGCTGATTCGATCACGCCCGACCTGAAGGTCGGGCCAACTGGGGTACGATATTCGGATGTTGAGATTACTGGCTGTGTTTGCCGTGTCGGTCGTGACGTTGGGCTCTATGGCGGCGCAGCAGGCGCCGGCGCCAGACGTGAACCGGATCCTCGCGGACATCCGCGCGAAGGACAAGGGTCAGCTCGCGGTGTCGGAAGAGGACGGCCGGTTCCTGCGGCTGATGATCGCGTCCACCAACCGCAAGCGCGCGCTCGAGATCGGCGGCGCGAGCGGCTACAGCGCCATCTGGATGGCGCAGGGGCTGCGCGCGACCGGCGGTAAGCTGGTCACCATCGAGTACGACGCCGTGCGCGCGAAGGAGCTCGCGGAGAACGTTCGCAAGGCGGGGTTCAGCGACGTGGTGCAGGTCGTCGCGGGCGACGCCTTCGTCGCGATCCCGAAGCTTCAGGGGACGTTCGACTTCGTCTTCCTCGACGCGTGGAAGCGCGATTACAGGAAGTTTTTCGAGCTGATGTATCCGCGGCTGGACAAGGGCGGGCTGTTCACGGCGCACAACGTAGTGAACAAGCGCAACGAGATGGGGGACTTCCTCGACGCCATCCAGCGAAATCCTTCTCTCTGGACGACCATCGTGTCGCCGTCGGGAGAAGGCATCTCGCTGTCGTATAAAAAGTAGCGGCGGGCGGCTACTCGGCGACGGGCTGGGCCGCGACCTTGGCCTTGACCGTCCGCTTCTTGCGCGGTTTGCCCGAGCGCAGCCCCGCGGGCACCGGTTCGGTGCTCGGTTCCAGCTTCGACATGCTGGTCATGAACTTCTTGACGCCGTGCTCGTCGAACTGGACCCTCGTGTAGGCATCCTCGACGGCAATCACGGATCCAAGACCATAGGTCGGTTCGACCACACGGGCCCCGACCTCGAAGCGCTTCATCAGACTCCCCTTCGCTCGGCAACGAGGGACCGTCCCATACGGACGGGCTCGCCACCGCAACTCGTAGATTAGCAGCGTCTTATAGCCTCCGTCAAATTCCGGGCGTGGCGGTATGCTAAGGTGGATGCCCCGTCCAGTCCACATCATCGGTGTGTCCCTCGATCTTGGCGGCAACCGTCGCGGAGTCGATATGGGTCCGTCGGCGTTCCGGATCGCGGGTCTCGGCGAACGCCTCACGGCGCTGGGGATCCCGGTCGTGGACGCCGGGGATCTCGTCGCGCCCATCCCCGAGGTCAAGGCCTTCGGCGACCCCACCAAGAAATACATCCGCGAGATCGCCCGTGTCTGCGA
>JANOJK010000346.1:0-2089 GCA_031408165.1 Acidobacteriota bacterium
GCGATGGTGGCGAGCAGGTCGCGGCGCGGCGCCAGCCAGCGCTCGAACGCGCGCGAGGCGTCCACGTTGGCGGCCTGCAGGCGCGGCGCGCCGCGCACGCGCGCCGGCCTCGAACCGACGGTGGCCTTCAGGACGGCCGACAGCGAGGATGCGGGATCGGTCGTGACGAGGAGGGTGCGGCGCTCGCGGGCGGACTGCAGCGCGAGGATGGCGGCACAGGTCGTCTTGCCCACGCCCCCCTTGCCGCCGACGAAGTGAAACGTCAGTGCTCGTCGCCTTCGAAGGACGCCTCGACGCCGGTGACCTTCATGTCCTTCGGAGAAATGGCGGCGGATTCCCCGCCGCGCTGGCGCTCCTTGATCTCGCGGATGCGGACGAGGATGTCGGCCTCGAGCCGGCCGAACTCCTCCTCGGTCATCTCGCCGAGCTCGACCTGCATCTGCGCCGCGAGCAGGCGCTCCCGGAGCACGCTGTCGTCGTTCATCTCGGTGTCGACCGCGGCCACGACCTTGTCGAGGACGAAGCGGACGCCGGAGATGATGAGACTGTCGATGATCAGCATGGCCTCAGTGTGCCCGTTCCAGCTTCAGGCGGATGTTGACGAAGTTGTACGGCGGCCACGGGCCGGTGTACTTGAACGTCAGCTTGTCGTACTGCTGGCCGATCTGCTTGACGCGCGCGTCGAACGACTGCTCCATCTCGCGCGACACGAGGAAGGCGGCGTTCATGATCATGCGATCGCCGATCGGCTTGTTCGAGCGCGAGGCGACCGACACGCTCCGCAGCGAGGCGAAGATCTCGGCGACGTAGCGCTCGGTCCTGGACTGCAGCGCCGCGTCGATGAGGCGCCCGTACTGCATCCGCGCGAAGTAGGTGGAGCTCTTCTGCGACGAGATCTCGGTCTTGAGGCGGCGGATGTCCTCGTCCTCCTGCTCGATCTCGCGGATGATCTGGTCGCGGTCCCAGAGCACCTTGAGCCCGAACTCGAACTTCTCCTGCATCTTGTTCAGCACGTCGCTGAACGCGTCGTAGGCCGACCGGAGGAGCTCCATGATGTCGTCGTCGGTCTTGAACACCGTGCCGAAGGACATCGGGATGACCGTGTGCTTCTGCATGACGGTCTCGTTGACGCGCTGGTGCGCGAGCACGTTCTCGCGGGTGGGGTCCTGGACGACCATCGGCGTGTTCGAGACCACGGCGCAGATGTCGCGGAAGAGGATGGTGTGGACCTCGGCCGGCTCCGGCCCGAGGCCCAGCGGCCCGAAGCTGAGCGGCTGGTCCGACCGGATGACGCAGTACACGTATTTGCCTTCGCTGGCGTCCTCGCGGCGCGACGCCGACGCCACGCGCACGCGCTCGAGCTTGCCGCGCGGGGCCGGCTGCCTGGCGCCCGCCTTGGCCGAGTCCGCCTTCTTCGCGGCCGGAGCGGGGGCCTTCGGCACGGACGCGGCCTTCGTCCCCGGTTTCTTTGTCGCGCGTTTCGCCGCCGGTCGCACTGCTGTTTTCGCCATCGGTCCTGCTTCAGGATCGCTTCTTCGGGGACCGCGGCGCCCGCGCCGGATCCTTCACGGTTTCCGTGTTCACGCGGTGCGCGTCCAGCAACCGCCTGATCTCCGCCACGAGCGCGTCCGGCAGGCAGGGTTTCGTCACGAAGGCGTCGCAGCCCGCTGCGCGCGCCCCTTCCGCATGGCCGGCGAGCGCGTGTCCGGTCAGCGCGACGATGGGGATGTGCCGGGTGCGCGCGTCGCTCTTCAGACGCTTGGTCGCTTCCCAGCCGTCCATCCGGGGCAGCGCCAGGTCCATCAGCACGATGTCGGGCAGCAGCGCCTGCGTTTTTTCGATCGCCTCGAGGCCGTTGCCGGCTTCGGCGACCTCGAAACCCGAGAACTGCAGGTACGCGGCGTACATCTCCCGCGCGTCCTGGTAGTCCTCGACCACGAGGACGAGGGGGCGATCGCGCGTGACCGGCGCGCTCACCGGCGCCTCGCTTTCGCCGGGAGTCGCAGCGTGAACGTGGAGCCCTGTCCCTCGGTGCTCTGGAGCTCGATCGTGCCGCCCAGGATGTGGGCGAGCCGGCGGCAGATCGACA
>JANOJK010000360.1:0-2429 GCA_031408165.1 Acidobacteriota bacterium
CAAGCTGGTGCAGACGGTGTCGAGCGGCGCGCTGCGCGTCCTGCTGCTGTCCGAGTCGGGCGGGCTCCGTCAGGGGCGCAACCAGTTCTGGATCGAGTTTCGGGATTCCGCCGGCCAGCTCGTGGATGTGGGCGGCGTGCAGTTCACGGCAGCCATGCCGATGCCGGGGATGATGATGTCCGCCGGAATCGAGGTCGTGGCAACGAGTGTGCGCGGGCGGTATCAGGCCCGGGGAGAGTTCGGCATGTCGGGGGTCTGGCAGATGACGCTGCAGTGGAATGGTCCGGCGGGTGGTGGGTCTGCGTCGTTTCAGGGGAATGTGCAATGAAGCCCATGTTGGCAGTGGCAGTCCTGATGGCGTTGCTGACGCCGGGGAGTGCCGTGACTTGCGCGGCGCAATCCGGACAGGCCACGGTGATCGACCTTCAAAAGGGGCTCACGCTCGAAGCCGCGATCGCGGAGGGTCTTCGGGCGGAGCCGTCGCTGCGCGCGGCCCGGCTCGACATCGAGGCCGCGAAAGGGGAGCGCCGCCAGGCGGCGCTTCGACCGAACCCGGACGTGTCGTTCGAACAGCGTGAGGAGGTGGGCGGCATGGATCGCCAGACCAGCATTGCCGTCGACCTCGCCCTGGACGCCTTCAGGCGGCGGGCCCGGATCGAGACAGCGGACAGGTCTGTCGATGCGGCGGACGCCGCGGTCCTCGATCGCGAGCGGCTGCTGGCCTCCGCCATTCGTGAGCAGTACGGCGCGGTGCTCGTCGCGGCACGCCGGGTGGAGCTGATGGACGCCGTGCTCGCCGCCAGCCGCCGGACCTACGAGTTACTGCGCAACCGCGCTGCGGAAGGAGCGGCGCCGCCGCTCGATCGTGACGTGGCGCTCGTGGAGCTCCGCAGGCTCGAGGGGGAGCGCGAGCGCGCGGCCGGCGGGGTCGTCATCGCGCTCGCGGAGCTCAAGCCGCTGCTCGGACGTCCGCCCGCGGCGGAGTTGACCCTGCGGGCGCCGCTCGAGACAGTGGTGCAGGGAACCGCCGCGTCCACGCCGGCTTTTGCGTCCGCGGATCGCTCGGATGTCCGCGAGGCGGCCGCACAGGTCGCGGTGGCGCACGCCCGGGCCAGCGAGGCGGCGCAGGAAAGCAAGCCTGAGATCAGCCTCTTCGGCGGCTATATGCGAATGGCCGCAGGGTTCCCACAGCAGGGATTCGGGCCGTCGAGCGAGATCGTCCCGATCCAGGGAACCTTTCACAATCTGGCCGCAGGGCTGCGCGTGTCGATTCCGATCTTCAATCGCGGGCAGGGGGCGATTGTGGCGGCGCAGGCGCGCGAACGGGCCGCAGCGGAGCTCCTGGCGGCGCGGCGGCTGGCGGTCGCGAGTGAGCTCGCGAGCGCGATGGCGCGGGTCGAGGCCGCTCGGCGCGCCATGGCGCCGTACTCGGGGGACACCAGGGCACTTGCGCAGCGCAACCTCGAGATCGTTCGCGAAACCTACACGCTGGGGCGGGCCACACTCTTCGACGTGCTGAACGAGCAGCGCCGCTTCCTGGAGTTCGAAACGGCGTACACCGAAACGCTCGCGGAGATGTTCTCGGCGCAGACGGCCCTTCACCGGGCCACAGGGGAGATGAAGTGACAATCAACAGGTGGGGAGCGACGGCGGTCGCCGCGGTGATGTTTGCCGCGGGGGCGGCGACGACGTACCTCTGGAGTCCAGGCGCGCGCCCCGACGCGCCCCGGAACGACGCGCCGAAGGAGCCCATGGCGCAGGCGCAGCCGGCCGATGCCACCGCCGGCGTGATCCAGATCGATCCCGGCCTGATGCCGCGTTCCGGCATCGTCGTCGAGTCCGCGGGCGCTGCCACCCTCGCGGGCGCGCTGCGGCTCCCCGGCACCGTCCAGCCGAATGCGTACAAGAAGGTGAGTGTCACCCCGCTCGTGGGCGGCCGGGTGACGCGCGTCCTCGTCGAACTCGGGCAGGCGGTCCGGCGCGGTGCGGTCATTGCGGAAATCTACAGCCCGGAGGTGGCGGCGGCACGCGCCCGGTATCTCGCCGGACGCGCGGATGCTGCCGCGGGTGAGGCGAAGCGCCGGCGCACCGAGCGGCTGGCGGCCCTTGGCTCGGCCAGCCAGCAGGAACTCGAAGAGGTCCAGGCCGAGCACGTGCGGCACGAAACCGACGTGCGGGAGGCGGCCGCGAGGCTACGGCTCCTGGGCTTCGATCCCTCGACGATCGACGACGCCGACCACGCCGACGCCTCGGGATCCACGCTGCGCGTCCTCGCTCCGGAGGCCGGGGTCGTCCTCGAGCGCCCCGCCACGGTGGGAATGACCGTCGAGCCTTCGACCGTGCTCGCGACCATAGCGGCACTGTCTCCGGTGTGGGTGATGGCCGATGCCTACGACCGTGACGTGGCCGGCGTCGCCGAAGGCGCGCAG
>JANOJK010000378.1:0-6300 GCA_031408165.1 Acidobacteriota bacterium
GGGGCCAGCGAGATCCTCAACCGCGCCTCGCAGCGGGCGGTGCTCGCCACGCAGCAGGTGCCTCCCCTTCCGGCGGCGTTCACGCCGGAGACCCTCATCCTTCACATCGTTTTCCAATACCAGCGGTAATGATGAAACAGACCGTCTTTTCGCTCTCGTGCATGGCGGTGGCCGCGTCGGCCCTCGTCCTCGGGCAGCAGCCTCCGCCTCCAGCGGCGCCGCCGCCGCAGCAGCAGGAATTCCGCGTCGTCATCAACGGTCCGCCGGGGCTGCCTCCGAAACTGGGGATCGCCGGCTTCGTCCCGCTGTCGTCCGACGCCGAAACGGTCGCGGCCGCGAAGACGATCGGCGACGTGCTGTACGACGACATCAACTACGAGCGCGAGTACTACATGATCGCGAAGGACGCGATCGCCACGATCCCGAAACCCGCGTCGCTCGACGATGTACCGCTCGACCGGTGGAAGGAGCTCAACGCGAATGCCGTGATCGTCGGCACCGTCCGCAAGAGCGGCACCGGCGTGATCGTCCAGGTGAAGCTCATCGACGTCGCATCGGGCCAGCAGGCGTTCGGCAAGGAATACAGCGGGTCGGTCGCCAACCCGCGCCGGTACGCGCACACGATTTCCGACGAGATCTTCGAGAACCAGCTCGGCCTCCGCGGCGTGGCGCGCACGCGGCTCGCGTTTTCCTCCGACCGATCCGCCGACCTGATGAAGGGGCCTGTCAGGAACCGCGACGTCCAGGAGATCTACATCGTCGACTACGACGGCGCCAACACCCAGCGTGTGACCAACAGCGCCACGCTGAACATCACGCCCGCGTGGTCCCCCGACAACCAGGCGATCGCGTATACGAGCTATCGCCCCGCGGGCGCGGGCTCGTTCGGCGTGTACACCGACATCATCCTGTCGTTCATCCAGATTGGCCAGCGCACCGCTCCCGCCAACGGCAACCCCGATCGGCAGAACTACCTGCCGGCCTGGTCCCCCGACGGGTCGAAGCTCGCCTTCACGTCCAACCGGGACGGCAACCCCGAGATTTACGTGATGAACAAGGACGGCAGCGGCATCCGGCGGATGACGAACAACCCGGCGATCGACGTGTCGCCGACGTGGTCGCCGACGGGCGCGCAACTCGCCTGGGTGTCGGATCGGACCGCCCTGCCGAAGATCTACCTGATGAACTCCGACGGGACGGGACAGCGGCTGCTGGTAGGGGACCCGAAGAGCGACCGGCCGACCTGGTCGCGCGGCAAGTTCAACGAGATCGCGTACGCGGCCTCGACCGGCCCGGGATACGACATCAAGATCTACAGCTTCGCGACGGGAGAGGCGACGAGGATCACCGACGGGATCGGCAGCAACGAGAGCCCCGCGTTCTCGCCAAACGGCCGGCACATCGCCTTCACGTCGACGCGGAACGGCAAGTCGCAGCTCTTCACCATCGATCGTGACGGGCAGAACCTGCGGCAGATCACGCGCGACGGCAATAATAAGTTCGCGAGCTGGTCGCAGTAGGCCCACGCGAGGCGCGAGGTCCGGGGCGCGAGGCGCGGCCGCCGAGACCAGGACAGCAACTGTCTATCGAGAGAGTGGAGTCAGATGAGAGATACACGTTTCGCGGTCATCGTTTTCGTCGTGCTGGCATTCGGTGCCGGGGCTTGTGGCAAAAAGACCCCGCCGGTCGCGCGGCCGGTGCCGCCCCCACCGTCGAGCGGCACAGGCCAGCCGGCGGCGCGTCCGCCGGCTCCGCCCGAGCCGGTGCCGGAGACGACGCCGATGCCGCCCGAGCCCACCATTACGGACGACCCGCTGTCGGCCGGCGACCTGGACGCGATCAACAAGAACTCGCCGTTCCAACCCGTCTTCTATCTGCTCGACAGCTTCGAGGTCGAGGGCGCCGGGCAACAGGCGCTGAACACCAACGCCGGCATCCTCAAGAAATACCCGACGTGGGTGATCACAATCGAGGGGCACTGCGACGAGCGCGGCACGGCGGAATACAACCTGGCGCTCGGCGAGAAACGGGCCCTGGCGGCGAAGACTTATCTCGTCGCGCTCGGCGTCCCCGCCGACCGCCTCCGGACCGTCAGCTATGGCAAGGAATTTCCATTCGACCCTGGCCATGACGAGGGCGCCTGGTCGAAGAACCGCCGCGCTCATTTCGTGGTGACGAGTAAATAGGCTGCGAGTCGTTAGCTTTTAGCTGCCAGCTGCCAGATGAGATCACGGAGCTTGCCAGCTGGAAGCTGGCAGCTGGAAGCTGGTAGCTATTAATCAGGAGTTTCCCGCGATGAGATGGAGCCGCACTCTACCCGTCCTGTTCCTCGCGCTGTCGGCGCAGGCGCAGCCTGCGCTGGCGGCTGCCAACAAAGAGCATCTGCAGCTGATGGCGGAGATCCGGATGCTGCAGGAGCATCAGCAGCAGCTTCAGGGACTGCTGGGGGCGCTGCAGGATACGCTGAAGGCCGTCACCGGCAAGCTCGACGAACAGTCGGCCGCCACCCGCAAGGCCATGGCGGACCAGACGCTGGCCACGACGAACATCGGCGACAACGTGCGGACCCTGCGCGAGAAGACCGACGAGACCAATGTCAGGATTTCCACGATGGCGCAGGAGCTCGAGTCGCTGCGGCAGTTGATCGCGTCGCAGCCGGGGCCGCAGGCGCTCGTGACGCCGCCGGCCGGGAGCGATCCGGCGGCCGCCGCCGGGACCGGCGCCGCCCCCGCGCCGCCGCCGATCGCGCCGCCGGCGGGGGCGCCGTCCGGGATGTCAGCGCAGCGGATGTACGAGACGAGCTACGACGATTACACCGCGGGGCGGTGGGACCTGGCGATTCAGGGGTTCCAGGGCTACATCCAGGCGTTCCCGAGGACGCCGCAGGCGGGCAACGCCATGTTCACCATCGGGATGTCGTACTACAACCAGAACAAGTGGACCGAGGCGCGCGACGCGTTCCAGCGGGTCATCACCGATTACCCGCAGGCGCAGGGCACCACCGTGCCGGACTCGTACTACAAGCTCGGACAGACCTTCGAGCGCCTGACCCAGATCGATGCCGCCAGGAAGATGTACGAAGCGGCGGTCCAGAAGTTTCCCGGACCGCCCTCCGCCCTCTCGAACCAGGCGTTGCAGCGACTCAATAGGCGCGACGACTAGCGCAAGGCTTTACCGGCCACTTCGGGAATCCCCACAGAGCCGGCTCGTTCGCGGCGGTTTGGTGTTACAAGGGAGCCGTCCGGGTATATCGTTCCCCGGTGCCACGCCGCTTCAACTGGATACGCTGGATTCCAGTCTGTTGGATCGTCGTGTTCTGGAGGCTCGGGTACCCGAGCCTCATGGACCCCGATGAAGCGCATTACGCCCAGCTGACGCGGGAGATGCTCCACGCCCGCAGCTGGGCGGTCCCGCTTCTCGACGGCCTCCCGTTCATCGACAAGCCGGTGCTGTTTCACTGGCTGCAGGGCGTGTCGATCATGCTCTTCGGCGAGTCAGAGCTCGCCGCGCGCCTGCCCAGCGCCGTTTCCGCGCTCGCACTCTTCGGCATCACGAGGTGGATCGGCACCGCGCTCTTCGGTGCGGCGGTCGGGGAGTGGGGCGCGATCATGTTCGCCACGATCCCCGCGACGTTTGCGCTCGCGAGCATCGGCCTGCTGGACATGGTCTATACGACGTTCCTGTTCGGCGCGGTCGGCTGTCTGCTGGTCGCGGCGCGTGAGCCGAAGCCGTGGACCGAGGGCGCGGGGTACGCGCTGCTCGCGCTGGCGGTCATGACCAAGGGGCCCGTCGCGCTGGTCATGGTGGGGCTGTTTTGCGCCGCAGCGTGGGCAGCGGGGGGCGAGCTACGGGCGCGGGTCAGCCGGCTGCACTGGAAGACCGGACTGCTGTTGGCCGCGACCGCGGCTGCGCCCTGGTTCGTGTGGATGTTCGCGCACTTCGGCGACGCCTTCATCCAGGGCTACGTGCTCGCCGGCAATCTCTATTACGTCACGCAGCCGGCGTCGTTTTCTGGTCGCAGCGTGAGCCATACGTTCTATGCGCGCGCGGTTGCGGGCGCGTTCTTTCCGTGGAGCGCGGTTGTCGCCGCGCGCGCCATCGATCTCGGGCTCCGTCGCCGGTTAAGATCGGCCGTTTCTCCCGACGAGAAGTTGCTGTGGCTGTGGGCCGCGCTCGTCGTCGGTTTCTTCAGCGTCGCCAGGTTCAAACTGGATCACTACATCTTTCCGGCGGCCCCAGCCGTGTGCCTCATCGCCGCGAAGGCCTGGAGCGACGCAGCGGCCGATGCCGCCGGACGGTGGCCTGCCACCCGGCTGACGGTCATGGGTCTCGGGGCCGCGCTGGTGGTCGCCGGCAGCTTCACGAGCGTGTACCTTTTCGAACTGAACCTGGAGTTGCCAGAGTCTGCCATCATTCTGCCGATGGTGCTGACGCTGGGGGGCGTCGCGCTGCTCGCCGCGGTCGCGGTGGCGGGCTGGCGGGTCCCGGCCACACCGCTGTCGCCCGTTGTCACGCTCCTGGCCGTCTATGCGGTCGTGGCCGCCGTGGGATTCCCTACGCTCGAGCGTACGCGGCCGACTGCGCTCGTCGCCAGGACGCTTCGCCAGAGAACGGACCCCACGGCACCCGCCGCCATCTACAAGCTCGAGCAGTGGCGCGCGAGTCTTCGGTACTACGCGGCTCGTCCGCTCGCAAAGCTGTCGACCCCGCAGGAACTCGCGGCCTTCGCCGCGCAGCAGCCGCGGCCGATCTATGTGTTCATGATTCGGCGGGACTATCGATTGCTGCGGAAAAGCCTCGGTTTGCACGAGGTGTTCCGGTGCCGCGCCGTCGTCGGCACGACACGGGCCCGCGGCGGCCTGCGCCGCCAGCAGTGGGACGACCTCATTATCGTCACGAACGCGCCCTCGCGCGCCAGGTGGCTGCCGTGATCAGGCAAACAATCGAAGAAGGCCCGCCGCGTTTAACGCGACTGGCCTCGGGCGACGATAGTCAGCCGATCGATTCTAGAACGGTATATCGTCGTCGGTGAGGTCGGTGATCGGTTCGCCCATCGGCTCCTGATCGCCGCCGCCTCCGCCCGATGACGCGCCGGCCCCGGCGCTGCGCTGCTGGGGTCGCGCGGCCCCTGCCATGCCGCCGCCGCCACCCCCGCCGCCGAGCAGGACGATGCGATCACCGCGGACCTCAGTGGTGTACTTGTCGTGGCCATCCTTGTCCTGCCACTTGCGGGTCTGCAGGCGCCCCTCGACGTAGATCTGCTTGCCCTTCGTCAGGTACTCGGAGAGCGACTCCGCGGACTTGCCCCAGAGGACGATCCGGTGCCACTCTGTCTTTTCCTGCTTCTGCCCGGACGTCTTGTCGTTCCACACTTCGGTGGTCGCCATGTTCAGCGTCGCAACGGCCGCGCCGCCCGGCGTATACCGCAGCTCCGCGTCCCTCCCGAGATTGCCGACCAGGATCACCTTGTTCACGCTACCCATGCCGAATCCTTTCCAACCTCTCCACTACCCACTGCCTACTGTCTGCCTTCTGCCTTCTGCCTTCTGCCTTCTGCCTTATGTCTTTCTTCCGTACCGATCTTCGAGACGCACGACGTCCTGCAGTTCCGGGGTCGAGACCTCGAAGATGTCGCAATCGGTGATCGCGGTCATCCGGTGCACCGTCTTAGGCGTTACGTGGACCGCCTCGCCCGGTTTCATTTCGCGCGCAGTCAACGGCCCGCCGGCCGTACCTTCATGGCCTTCCGCGATTTCGAAGAGCATGCGGCCGGCCCAGAGGAAGATCGTCTCGTCTTTCTGGTTGTGGTACTGGAGGCTCAGCGCATGCCCCGCGTTCACGTGGATCAGCTTGCCGACGTACCGGTCGGTCTTCGCCCAGTGCAGCTCGTACCCCCAGGGCTTCTCCACTCTGGTCATCTCACTCACTATCGCTCCTTATCGTGACAGAGAAGGTCACAGAGAAAAGATAAACACAGAGCCTCAGAGATCACGGAGACGCACAGAGACCGTCAGGCGAGCCGCCACTTCGCGCGGCGGAGGTGAACCGAGACGGGACGCACAAACCTCTCAGGCTTGCGTCCCGGCTTGTGCGTCCCGTCTCGTCCCACCTCCCCCAGGCCGGCCGGAGGCCGGCCTCGCCTGACGGGTACCTGCCGTTATCCCCTTCGTGCCGCTCTCTGCTAGAGATCGTCTCTGTGCGCCTCAGTGCCCTCCGTGCCTCTGTGTTTCTCTTCTTGCTCCTTGCCGCTCTCTGCGAGAGATCGTCTCTGTGCGCCTTTGTGCACTCCGTGCCTCTGTG
>JANOJK010000394.1:0-7637 GCA_031408165.1 Acidobacteriota bacterium
GTTCCAGGGCAAGACCCCGGTGACCTACGCCAGGCTGACATTGACGGGGAAGGCCGCGCTGAAGGAGTACTGGACGCAGTTCGACAACGCCCGCGCCGGGATCCGTCTGTTGAAGCCCCTGCGCAGCACCTGAGCTTCCTCGTCTTTTACCCGAGGCCAGGCCACCCCTATTCGGCCTGTTCGGGGTTATAATGACGGGTTCATGCCCATGCGGGGCACGACCCAATGACCATGCGATTCGACCTCAGGCAGCTTGGACGACACAAAGGCGGCTCGCTCAGGGAGGAGCACGTCGAACGGAACTTCCAGGCGTCCGAATTCGAAGCCTCCGTAGGTCAGGACGAGGAATATAAGGTCGCGGGCCCCGTCCACCTGGTCATGGACGTCCACAAGGACGGCGAGGCCTACCGGGCCGTCGGGCGCGTGACGACACGGTTGGAGCTCGAGTGCGGGCGCTGTCTCGAATCGTTCCAGCTCGCGGTCGACAACCCGTTCGAGCTTCGCTACGTGCCGGAGCCGGCCGCCACGCTCGAAGGCGAGGAGCGGGAAGTCGCCGAAGACGATCTGACGACATCCTTCTATAAGGAAGACTCGATCGACCTCGCCGAGCTGATGCACGAACAGTTCGTGCTCGCGCTCCCGATGAAGCCGCTGTGCGCGGAGACGTGCAAGGGCCTGTGCGTGCATTGCGGCACGAACTTGAACAAGGAGACCTGCGCGTGCGCGCCCGAGTGGATCGATCCACGACTGGCTGTGCTCAAGGGCCTGCTCGACGGCAAGTGAGCGCCGGAGGGAATCCCGAATGGCGGCGAACGCGCAGGAGGTGGGGAACGCCAGAGGGGCCCCGCCGAGCGAAGTGACCAGACGACAAGGAGCAGTAAGAGAGCCATGCCGAATCCCAAACGCCGACATTCGAAGAGCCGCACGGCCAAGCGCCGCACGCATGACGCGCTGAAGCCGATCGGCCGCAGCGAGTGTCCCCAGTGCCACGAGATGAAGCTGCCGCATCAGGTGTGCGCCAACTGCGGGCATTACAACGGACGGCAGGTCAGGGCGGTGGAAGAATAGTCCCAGTTCCCAGCCTTCCGCTCCCGACAACGACACGGAAGCGGGTGAGGGGCAACTGGCCACTGATATGCGGATCGCGATCGACGCCATGGGCGGCGACGCCGGCCCGTCGGTCATCGTCGATGGCGCCCTCGTCGCGGCGCGGCATCTGCAGGTGGGGCTCCTGCTCGTCGGAGACGCCAAGGCCATCGAGGCCGAGCTGGCGCGCCATCCGGTCGCCAGCCTGTTCCGCCGAATCGACGTCCGCATCATTGATGCTCCCGACTACGTCGGGATGGCCGAGAGTGCCGCCAGGGCGCTTCGCCGCAAGCCGCGGGCGTCGATCAAGGTCGCGGCGGAGGCCGTCCGCGACGGGCAGGCGCACGCGCTCTTCAGCGCCGGCCACACCGGCGCGTCGGTCATGGCCGCGCACGCAGCCTTCGGACTGCTGCCGGGCGTCGATCGCCCGGCCCTCGCCACGATCATTCCCACCCGGCGCTCGCCGGCCGTGCTGCTCGACGCCGGCGCGACCGTCGGCTGCCGCCCACGGCACCTCGTCCAGTTCGCGGTGATGGGCTCCGCGTACGCGTGCGTCGCCCTCGGGCTCGCCGCGCCGCGCGTGGCGCTCCTGTCGGTCGGCGAGGAAGAGAGCAAGGGAAACGCGCTCACGCGAGAGGCGCACCAGCTCCTGAAGGAAGCCCCCGTCAACTTCATCGGCAACGTCGAAGGGCGCGACGTCTATGCGGGTGACGCCGACGTCATCGTCTGCGACGGTTTCACCGGCAACGTCACCCTCAAGGTGAGCGAAGGGCTCGTCGAAACCGTCGAAGCGCTGCTGCACGACGAGCTCGCCGCGACCTTCGGAGGCCGCGTCGGCTACGTGCTGTCGCGCCAGGCGTTCCGCCGTTTCCGGCGGCGGGTCGACTACTCCGAGTTCGGCGGCGCGCCGCTCGTCGGCCTCAACGGCCTCTGCATCGTCGGCCACGGACGGTCCTCGTCAAAAGCCGTTGCCAATGCTGTGACCATGGCGGTCCGCGCGGTGAACGAAGACCTCCTCGGCCGCCTCTCGCGCGGGGTGACCCAGATCACCTCGGACGTCCGCGCGTCACCCCTCCCGCCGTCGCGCGTCGAGTCGTCCGCGCGCGTGGGCGAGCCAGGTCCACCGCCATTCTCCACCGTGAGGCCCCCGTCATCCCGATGATCGCTTTTCTCTTTCCCGGACAAGGCGCCCAGAGAATGGGCATGGGCCGTTCCCTCGCCGAGACGTTTCCGATCTGCCGCGACACGTTCGCTGAGGCGGACGCCGCGCTTGGCGAGCCGCTCAGCACGCTGTGTTTCGAGGGGCCGGACGAGCGGCTGATGCTCACCGAGAACACCCAGCCGGCGATCCTCGCGATGAGCACGGCGGTCGCGCGGCTGGTCGTGTCGCGCGGCACCGCCGCGCAATTCGCGGCGGGGCACAGCCTCGGCGAGTATTCCGCGCACGTCGCGGCCGGTACGTTATCCTTCGCGGATGCGCTGCGCACGGTGAAGCGGCGCGGGCGATACATGCAGGAAGCGGTACCGGTCGGCGAGGGGGCGATGGCGGCCATTCTGGGGCTCGACGCCGAGGGAGTTACGAAGGCCTGCGCCGACGCGGCCGCCGGCCAGGTGGTCTCGCCCGCAAACCTCAATGCGCCCGGGCAGATCGTCATCGCGGGCCACACACAGGCGGTGGCGCGCGCCGGGGAGCGCGCCAAGGCGCTCGGTGCGAAACGCGCGATCCCGCTTGCCGTCAGCGCACCGTTCCACTGCGCCCTGATGCAGCCGGCCGGGGATCGCCTGGCACCCGAGCTCCGCGCGCTGGCGTCTCACGATCCGGCGATCCCCGTGGTGGCCAACGTCGACGCGCGGCCCAAACGCACCGCGGCGGAGTCCATCGAGGCGCTCGTCCGCCAGGTGTCGGCGCCGGTGCGCTGGGAGGATGTCGTGCGACGTCTGATCGCCGACGGCGTCACGACGTTCGTCGAGCTGGGCCCCGGCACGGTCCTCGCCGGGCTCGTCAGGAAAATCGATCGCCACGTCACCGTCTTCAGCGTCGAGGATGAGGCCGGGCTGCTCGCCATGGAGGCGGCGCTCCCCTCGTCCACGGCGAACCGCGAACCCTCGACCGGAGACCGCCATTCGTCCACCGCCGACCGTACGCCGTGAACCGCCAGCCGCGAGCCGCGAACACCGTGAACCGTGAACACTGTGAACTGTGAACTGTTAACGATATGATCGACCTGACCGGCCGGGTCGCGCTCGTGACCGGCGCCTCGCGGGGCATCGGCCGCGCGATCGCCGTGAAGCTCGCCGCGCAGGGGGCGACCGTCGTCGCCGCGGCCCGCGAGCGGAACGCGGCGGCCACCGTCGACGCGATCGCGGCGGCCGGCGGGAAGGCGGAAGTCGCGTCGGTGGACGTCAGCGATGCCGCCGCGATTGACGCGCTCGTCGCCGGCACGCTCGAGCGCCACGGGCGGATCGACATCCTGGTGAACAACGCCGGGATCGCCAGGGACCAGCTGATGCTGCGGATGAAGCGCGAGGACTGGGACGCGGTGATCGCGACCAACCTCACCGCGGCATTCGCGCTGACTCAGGCGGTGCTCAAGGGGATGATCCGTCAGAAGGCGGGCCGGATCATCTGCATCAGCTCCGTCGTGGGCCAGAGCGGGAACGCCGGACAGGCGAACTACGCGGCGTCGAAAGCCGGCCTCATCGGCTTCGCCAAGGCGGTCGCGCAGGAAGTGGCGTCCCGGAACATCACCGTGAACGTGGTGGCGCCGGGACTGATCGACACCGACATGACGCGCACGCTGACCGAGGACGCGCGCGTGGAGTGGGCCGCGAGAATCCCGCTCAGACGGCTCGGGACGCCTGACGACGTCGCCGCGGCGGTGTGTTTTCTCGCATCGCACGAGGCGTCGTATATTACAGGGCAGGTGCTCGCCGTCAACGGCGGCATGTACATGTAGCGATTGTGGAGGGATGAAGATGGCGGTAGCAGACAAGGTGAAGAGCATCATCGTCGAGCAGCTCGGGGTCGACGAAGAAGAAGTGACGCCGGATGCGTCGTTCGTGGACGACCTGGGAGCCGACTCGCTCGACACCGGCGAGCTCGTGTTGGCGTTAGAGGAGGAATTCGGGATCGAGATTCCGGACGAGGACGCCGAGAAGATCACGCGCGTCAAGGAAGCCATCGAGTACATCGAGTCCCACGCCAAGTCGAAGAAATGACCGGTGGCAGGCGCGTGGTGGTGACGGGCGTCGGGCTGGTGTCCCCGCTCGGCATCGGCACGCAGGCGAACTGGGAGGCGATCCTCGCGGGCAGGAGCGGCATCGGGCCGATCACGCGATTCGACGCCTCGCTGTACTCGGCGCGCATCGCGGGTGAGGTCCAGGGCTTCGACCCGCTGCGCTTCGTGGACAAGAAGGACGTCAAGAAGATGGACGTCTTCATCCAGTTCGCACTGGCCGCGTCGCAGTTCGCGGTGGACGACGCGCGTCTGGAGGTGACCCCGGCGATTGCCGATTCCGTCGGCGTCTACATCGCGTCGGGCATCGGCGGCTTCCAGACCATCGAGCGCGAGCACGTCGAGCTCATGAAGGGCGGCCCGCGACGCATCTCCCCTTTTTTCATCCCCGCCTCCATCATCAACCTCGCCGCCGGCCAGGTCTCCATCCGCTTCAACGCGCGCGGCCCCAACCTCGCCACCTGCACCGCCTGCACCGCCTCGGCGCACGCGATCGGCGAGGCCTACGAGATCATCCGCCGGGGTGACGCCGACATCATGATTGCCGGCGGCTCCGAGGCCGCCATCACGCCGATGGGCGTTGGGGGCTTCGCCGCCATGCGCGCCCTCTCGACGCGCAACGACGAGCCCGAGCGCGCCAGCCGACCGTTCGACAAGGACCGCGACGGCTTCGTCATGGGCGAGGGATCCGGCATCTGCATCCTCGAGACGCTCGACTCGGCGCGCCGGCGGGAGGCGCCCGTCTACGCCGAGCTCGTCGGCTACGGCCTGACCTCCGACGCCTACCACCTCACCGGTCAGCCCGAGGAGGCCCACGGCGCGATCCGCTCGATGTCGATGGCGTTGCGCAAAGCGGGGGTGGAGGCCACCGCCGTGGACTACATCAACGCCCACGGCACCTCCACGCCCATCAACGACCCGACCGAGACGCGCGGCGTCAAGACGCTGTTCGGCGCGCATGCCTACAAGATCGCGATGTCGTCCACCAAGTCGATGACCGGTCACCTGCTCGGCGCGGCGGGGGGCCTCGAGGCCGGCATCACCGCGCTCGCAATCAGGCACCAGATCGCGCCGCCCACGATCAACCTCGACAATCCCGATCCGGAATGCGACCTCGACTACGTCCCGCACAAGGCGCGCCCGATGACGATCCGCTACGCGTTGTCGAACTCCTTCGGCTTCGGCGGCACCAACGGCACGCTCTTGATGAAGCAGTTCGAAGAATGATCACCAGTTGGCCGGACCTTCAGGTCCGGCGTCTCACAAACGATCTCATTGCTGATTCCGGCGCGCCCGACCTGAAGGTCGGGCCAACTGGTGGCGCAACATGAAAATTGCCGTCTGTATCAAGCAGGTCGTGACGCGCGAGTGGCAGCTCCGCGTGAACGACCAGAAGACCTGGATTCGTGACCAGGACGCCGGCTTCGAGTTGAACGAGCCCGACGCCTATGCGCTGGAAGAGGGGCTGCGGCTGAAGGAGAAGCACGGCGGGGAAGTCATCGTCTGCTCGGCAGGCCCCGCCCGCGCGACGCAGGTCATCCGCGAGGCGCTGGCCCGTGGGGCCGACCGCGCCGTCCACGTCGAAGCGGACGCGCTCGCGACCGCCGACGCGAATGCCGTGGCCGAGGCGCTGGCCGGCGCGATCAGGGACGAACAGGTGGACCTCGTGCTGACGGGGCTGCAGTCCGACGACCAGGGCTTCGGCCAGGTCGGGGTCGTCCTCGCCGAGAAGCTCGGCATGCCCCACGCCACCCTCATCATGGAGGTGCAGGTCGAGGGGACGCCCGGCCAGGGGCAGAGTGCCTTGCGCGTGAAACGCGAGCTCGAAGGCGGCTGGTTCCAGTGGGTCGCGCTCCCCCTGCCGGCGCTCCTGACCATCCAGAGCGGCATCAACCAGCTCCGCTACGCGACGCTCAAGGGCATCATGGCGGCGAAGAAAAAAGAGATCAAAAAGGTGACCCCGGCGGCCGCCGCCCCGGCCGCGCAGCGGATCGCGAGCATCTATTTCCCCGAGAAGGGCAAGAAGACGCAGATGCTGCCGGGCGCGCCGGCCGAGGCCGCGAAAGAGCTCGTCAAGCGGCTCCGCGAAGATGCGAGGGCGCTGTGATTCTCGTCATCGCCGAACACCGCGACGGCACGCTGAATCGCGCCACGCTCGAAACCATCGCGGCCGCGCAGCAGGTCTCGGCGGCGGCCGGCACCGGGGGCCGGGGCCCCATCAAGATCGCCGTGCTCGGGTCGGGCGTCGACGCCGTCGCGGCGGAGGTCGCCCGTGCCGCAGCCGACGAAGTGATCGTGGTCGACGATCCGGCGCTGAAGGACTCCACCGCCGACGGCTTCGTCCTCGCCCTCGAGCAGCTCGTCGCGGCGGAAACGCCCGATCGGGTGTTCCTGCCGCACACCTATCAGACGCGCGACTTCGCCCCGGCGCTGGCGGCGCGGCTCAACCGCCCCCTGGTCACGGACTGCGTCGCCGTCAAGGAGGGGGGCTACGTGCGGCCGATGTTCCAGGGCAAGCTGCAGGCGGACATCGCCGTCGACGGCCCCCACATCGCCACGTTCCAGATCGGCGCCTATCGCGCCGACGCGATGGTCTCGGGCGCCGCGCCGGCTCCGGCGCGCACGGCGGCGCTCGCGATCGATCCCGCGAAGATCCGCCAGAAGCCCGAGGCGCCGTTCAAGGAAGCCAAGCAGGCCATCGACCTTTCGCAGGCGGAGCGGATCGTGGCCGTCGGGCGCGGCATCAAGGCCCAGGAGCACCTGCAGCTCGCGCAGCGGCTCGCGCAGGCGCTGGGCGCCGAGATCGCGGCCTCGCGCCCGATCTGCGACGCCGGGTGGCTGCCGATGGATCGCCAGATAGGCAGCTCCGGCCAGACGGTCGCGCCACGGCTGTACGTCGCGCTCGGCATTTCCGGCGCCATCCAGCATCTCGTCGGCATGAAGGGCGCGCGCACGATCGTCGCCATCAACAAGGATGCCGAGGCGCCGATTTTCGAGATCGCGGATTACGGGATCGTCGGGGACTTGTTCGAGGTGGTGCCAGCCATCATCGCGGAACTGAATAAATGACTGTAAGCCCGACCTTCAGGTCGGGCGTGCACGAACCAGCAACACGCCGGCTTCAACACGCCCGAGCGGAAGCTCGGGCCTCCTGGTGGTCGTGAATAGAGAAAACTTGGAAGTCGACGTCCTCATCGTCGGCGGGGGACCCGCCGGGATGTCGGCCGCCCTGAGGCTCGCGCAGCTCCAGAAAGAGAAGGGGGGCGAACCGCTCGCCATCGCCGTCCTCGAGAAGGCGCGCGAGGCGGGGGCGCA
>JANOJK010000442.1:0-2030 GCA_031408165.1 Acidobacteriota bacterium
CGGTGATCGAGTACTACCAGGACCGCCCGCGCTTCGGCAGGGTGAGCGGCCTGCAGAGCGCCGACCAGGTCACGGCGGCGCTCTGCGCGCACATTGAGGCCGTGGGACCAGGACACCACGACGCCAACGGCGTCTCCACAAAGGGCACGACGACAACGACCACGCCTTGTGTGTGATCTGCTCAGAAAATGCGCCCGTTCCGCAATATATTGTGAGCCCGAGGGGGCAGACCACAAGGCCCATTTTCAGGGTCCGGGGTGACCGCAGGTCATGACGACTTTGTGATCTTTGGGATCTTGGTGAGCTTCGTGATGGATCGTGGCCCGCGGCACTGGCAGGGCGTCTACCGTTTCGCGAGCGCGGGAAAATCGTCCGGCCGCAGGAGTCGTCCCTGTGCCAGGCCGCGCGAGTGGTACGCGATCCGGATGGCGTTCGCCGTTCGCTCGCGGATCTTCGGATCGGCGTCCGACAACCATCGTCTCAGCGCCCGATAGCGCCGAGAGCGCCGCCATGACCGGACGCTTCGCAAGGTCCGCCCCCTGCGGCGTCCACTGCTTCTTGAGCGACGGTGGAAGCCCCGGCGAAGGCGGGCGGGGTCACCACGAGGACCAGGAGCGCCGTCACGAGCGCCCGCGTCATGGCTTCTCCTGCTGCTGGGTGGCGGTGGATGGGGTGCCCTTCTTCTTGAAGAGCGGCGCGACATCGCGCTTGCCGCGGTCCTGGTAGGAAATGCCCTTGTCCATCCACACCGGACGGGGCTTCCCGAGCAGGTAGTGATCGAAGAACTCGTCCATGTGGACGGTCCAGTACTTCATGTTGTCGCGGTTGCGGAGGCCGTGGCGCTCGCCGTTGAAGGTGAACATGTACGCCTCCTTGCCGAGACGCCGCATGGCGCTTATCCACTCGATGCCCTGCTCCCATGGGACCGCATCATCCTCGTCATTGTGAATGGTGAGGTACGGCGTCTGCACCTTCTTCACCCAGAAGATCGGGGAGTTCTCGATGAACTGGAGCGGCGCGTCCCAGGGAGGCGCGCCGATGCGCGACTGTGTTTTCTCGTACTGGAACGCGCGCGACATGCCCGTGCCCCAGCGGATCCCGCCGTAGGCGCTGATCATGTTCGAGACCGACGCCCCGGCTTCGACCGCCGCGAACAGGTTCGTCTTCGTGATGAGATACGTGATCTGATAGCCGCCCCACGAGTGGCCCTGGATGCCGATGCGCGCGGGATCGATGAAGCCCATCGCCAGCACGGTGTTCACCGCGGGGAGGACGCACTTCTCGGCGCTCTGGCCCGGATAACCCGTCTCGTACACGATGTCGGGGCGGAGCACCACGTAGCCGTTGCTCACGTAGCGCGGGATGTTGATGCTCGTGCTGACGTTCGGCGCGGCGTAGCTGTGGAGCCCCTGCGTCAGCTCCTCATAGATGTAGACCATCAGCGGGTACTTCTTCGCCGGGTCGAAGTTCTCCGGCCTGGTGAGCATCGCGCGGAGTTTCTTGCCGTCGGCGTTCACGTACTCGATGAGCTCCGACCGGCCGGTGATGTAGTCGGCGGCCTGCGGGTTGGCGCTCGACACCTTCTTCATGTCCTTGAAGGACGCGTCGCTCGTCCAGAGGTCCGGGAACTCCTCGGTGCGTGACAGCGTGAAGACGACCGTGTCGGCGTTCTTCGCCTTCGTCACCGGTCCGAACGCCTTGTCCAGCATGACGACCTTCTCGGGCGGCGCGGTCGCGGCGAGGCTCGCGACCCGGTAGAAGCCGGTCGCGCGGGTGCGGTCGTTGACGGCCGAGAGGAGCAGCGGCTTGTTCGAGGGCACGAACTGTTCGTCGGCATCGAGCGGTCGGTAGCGGAACGCCGTGTCCTGCCTGCGCCCTTCACCGCTCGTGACCATGCGCGCGCCGGTGCCGTCGGGCTTCACCTCCCAGATGTCGAACTTGTCGTAGAGGAGGACCGACTTGTCGTCCGCCGTCCACCCGCCGTTGCCGTAGGCGCCGGGCAGATCCGGCGTGTTGTTCTCCTGCTGGAA
>JANOJK010000449.1:0-5549 GCA_031408165.1 Acidobacteriota bacterium
CGGGGTTCCCCAACGCTCCCGCGGCAGACTTGGTGCGGACTTCCTGGTACCAATCACCAGCGACGTCGCCCGACCGCGCGGAGAGGCTACCCTTTTTTTCATGCCACGGGGGTGACCGGTCGGTCATGAACGACTTTGTGATCTTTGTGATCTTCGTGATCTTTGTGAATAGCCGTCGGCCGTCAACGCGCGCCTAAACCGCCTCTTCCTCTCTCCGTGCCGGTACGATGCCGAAGGTGCGCATCTTCCGATAGAGGTTGCTGCGCTCGACGCCGAGCACCTCGGCGGTGCGGGAGATGTTGCCGTTCTGGGCGGCGAGCGCCCGCAGGATGTAGTCCCGCTCGAACCGCTCGCGCGCCTCGTGGAGCGGGAGCGGCGGCGTGCCGGGCGCGTCCGGCGCGGCGACGGCGCCGCTGTCCAGGAACGCGAGGTCGCTCAAGGCGATGGTCTCCCCCGGCACCATGATCATCAGCCGCTCGATGACGTTGCGGAGCTCGCGGACGTTCCCCGGCCAGCGATAGCTGCGGAGCCCGGTCGCCGCGCCCGCGTCGAGGCGCTTGGGGCGCCGGCCGTACTCGCGCGCGAACTCCGCCATGAAGTAATCCGCCAGCAGCGCGATGTCGTGCTCGCGGTCCCGCAGCGCCGGCACGAAGATCGGGATCACGTTGAGGCGGAAGTAGAGGTCCTCGCGGAACCGCCCGGCGCGGATTTCGGACGGCAGGTCCTTGTTCGTCGCGGCGATCACGCGCACGTCCACCTTCACGCTCGACGTCCCGCCCACCGGCTCGACGATCTGCTCCTGCAGCGCACGCAGCACCTTGGCCTGCGTCTTCACGCTCATGTCCGCGATCTCGTCGAGGAACAGCGTGCCGCCGTCGGCGAGCTCGAACTTGCCGCGGCGGTCGGCGACGGCGCCGGTGAACGCCCCCTTCATGTGGCCGAACAGCTCGCTCTCGATCAGCTCCTCGGGAATGGCGGCGCAGTTCACCTCGATGAACGGCCCCTTCATGCGGCGGCTGCGCATGTGAATCGAGCGCGCGACGAGTTCCTTGCCGGTGCCGTTCTCGCCGTGGATGAGCACCCGGCCGTTGGTCGGCGCCGCCATCGCCACCTGCTCCAGCAACTGGCGGAGTTTGTAGCTCTCCCCCACCATCGTCTGCCGCCGGTCCACGGTCGCGCGCAGCTCGCGGTTCTCGACCTCCAGGCGCCGCTGGCGCACGGCATTGCCGACGACCAGCACCGTCTTCTCGAGCGAGAGCGGCTTCTCGATGAAGTCGAACGCCCCCATCTTGATCGCGCGAACGGCCGACTCGATGTTGCCGTGGCCCGAGATCATGATGACGGGCGCGTCGACGCGGCGCTCCTGCAACTTCTGCAGCGTCGCGAGCCCGTCCATCCCCGGCAGCCAGATGTCGAGCACGATCGCGTCGAAGGGGGCCCGCATCGCGCGATCCAGGCAGACCTCGCCCGACTCGACCGCCTCGACACTGTAGCCCTCGTCGCGCAGCACGCCGCTCAGGGCGCTCCGCACCCCGGCTTCGTCGTCGACGATGAGAATGGACGGCTTCAACACGGCAATTCGATCACGAACCTCGACCCCTGCGGCACGTTGTCTCCGACCTCGATCGATCCGCCGTGTTCCGCGACGATGCGCCGGACGATCGCGAGCCCGAGCCCGCTCCCGCGCCCTTTCGTCGAGTAGTACGGCATGAACAGTTTTTCACGATCGGCCGCCGGCACGCCAGGGCCGTTGTCCGAAATCACGATCCGGGCGACGGCGTTCGCCGTGTCATGGCGCGTCTCGATGGTGATGCGCGGAGGTTCGCCGCCGGGGCGCGCGCCGGCCTGCATGCCTCCCATCGCTTCGATGCCATTGTCCACGAGATTGATGACGACCCGCCGGATCTGCTCCACGTCGAGACGCACCGGGGGCAGCGCGGGCGCGAACTGCCGCTCGATCCGGATCTGGCTGAACAGGCCGTTGTACAGCGCGAGCGTCTCAGTGAGCACGGCGTTCAGGTTCGCGGGCACCGCGCGCGGCGCGGGCATCCGCGCGAACTGCGCGAACTCGTCGACGAGGGCCTTCAGCGACTCGACCTCGCCGACAATCGTGGTCGTGCACTCCTCGACGAGCGCGCGGGTGGCTGCAGGCGCGCCACCGAAATGCCGGCCCATGCGCTCGGCGCACAGCTGGATCGGCGTCAGCGGGTTCTTGATCTCGTGCGCCAGGCGGCGCGCGACGTCGCGCCACGCCGCCACGCGCTGCGTGCGCACCAGCGGGGTCACGTCGTCGAACACGAGCACGGTCCCCTCGCGCGCGCCGGCTTCCCCCTGCAGCGCCGTCGCCGCCGCCGCGAGGTGGATCTCGCGCCCTTCGCGCGCGAGCGCGATCTCCTGGGCCGCGGGCTTCGCCGACCCGGCGGTCACCGAGCGCACGAGCGCGGCGAGCGGCATCAGGTCTTCACGCCCGAGCACCTGCTCGACCGGCGAGCCGATGATGCCGGGATCGACCTCGAGCAGCCGCGCGGCCGCCGAGTTGATCGTGCTGACGCGTCCGTCCGGCCCGATCGAGACGACCCCCGTCGCGATGCGCTCGAGCACCGTCTCGATGTAGCGGCGGCGCTCGTCCAGTTCGGAGTTCTTCCGCTCCATCTCGACACGCGTGCGTTCCAGCCGCCGCTGGCTGGTCGCGAGCTCGCCGGCCATCGAGTTGAACGCCTCGACGAGCGAGCCGAACTCGTCGCGGGTCTCGGCTTCGATCCGGTGGTCCAGGTGCCCTGCCCCGATCTCCCGGGCGCCGGCCGCCAGCATGCCGACCGGGCGCGTGATCCGCTTCGCCAGATACAGACCGAGCCACGTCGCGCTGACGAGGATCATCAGCGTCATCATCAGGAACAACGAGAGGTAGACCCCCTCGAGCGGCCGCTTGAGGACCTTCAACTGGCTGTAGTCCTCGTACGCCTCGGCAATCCGGCGCGCGTGTTGCGCGAGGTCGCCCGACAGGAAGTCGCTCGCGATGACGACCCCGATCGGTTTTCCGGCGCCGTCGCGCGCGATGACCCCGGCCCTCACCAGCTCGCCGCCCCCCTCCAGCGGCTCGTGCGACTGCGTGTCGAGGCTGCCGGCGGCAATCTTCGCCGCCAGCCGATCGGACGACGCGCGCAGATGGCCGGGCGGCAGCGACGGCGACTGGAGCGCGAACACGGGAACGACCTCCGTCCGGCCCCCCTCTGCCGGCGCGAAGCCGTAGATCTCCACCATGCCGACTCGCCCGTCGACGACGGGCGCCGCGACCGACGCCTTCAGGGCGTCCAAATCACCCGACAGCAGTGCCTGCGCCGGGACGCCCGCCGCGAGGCGGCGCGCCTGCCGGGCGATGGCGGCCTCCCGGTCGCGATAATAGGTGCCGGCAATCGCGTTCGCCGAGGTGAGCACGTCCGAGACCGGCTGGCTGAACCAGCGCGTCGTGGTCTGCCGGATGAGCTCGCTGCCCGCGAGCAGGACGAGGACGGCCGGGACGATGGTGAGGCCGAGCAGGGCCGCGACCAGCTTCAGGCGGAAGCGCGAGAACGGCAGCCCTCGACGGCGCTCCACGACGAGCTTGATCAGGTTCCGCGCCAGCACGAAGCCGAGCGCCAGCAGCATCGTGACGTCCACGATCGACAGGGCGTAAAGGACGACCTCGCTCAGAAAATCGGGATTGAGCCGCGTCGTCCGATCGGAGAGGCGGATGATCCCGGCAAGGCTGACGAGGAGGAGGACGATACCGGCGAGGATCAGCCGCGGGTTGTCGCGGAACGGACGGCGCTCCGGCACCGGCGGCGTAACCGGCGTCCGCGGCGGCAGCTTGGGTCGCTGTGACAAATCCCGGACGGTGTTCATCGTCTTTTTTCTTGCAAGAGCGCCAGGAGGGCAGGAGACACCCTCGTGCAGGTCGTGTGTTCAGGTCTTGTTTCTCTGCAGCTCGTCGATCTCGCGCTTGAACTCGCCGACGTCGCGGAACTGGCGGTAGACCGACGCGAAGCGCACGTATGCGACCGGGTCGATGCGGCGCAACTCGTCCATGATCCGCGCGCCGATGTCCGTCGTCCGGATCTCCCGTTCGGGTCGGTCCTGGAGCTCGGACTCGATGCGATCGGCAATCCCTTCCAGCTGTTGCACGCTCACCGGCCGCTTCTCGCATGCGCGGACGAGCCCGCCGATCAGCTTCTGGCGGTTGAACGGCTCGGGACGGCCGTCCTTCTTGATGACGCGGTACTCGATCTCCTCGATGTGCTCGCGGCTGGTGTAGCGCTTGCCGCAGCCGAGGCACTCGCGCCGGCGGCGGATGCTGTTGCCTTCCTTGCTCTCGCGCGAGTCGACGACCTTGTCGCCGAGGTTGCCGCAAAAGGGGCACTTCATTGCTTGTTCTCTGATGCCATTCGTTTCATGCGCCCCAGGGTCAGCCCCTCGCGGGCCATGAACACCAGCCCGAGCAGCGTCACGGGCACGAACGAAATCGCGTGCAGCACGATCGCCGCGCCGACGGCGGTCGCTTCCGGCACGCCGTAGAAGTTCATGACCGCCACCTTGTACATCGCGTGAAAACCGCCGATCTGTCCCGGCGTCGGGACCGCCACGCCGACGACGAGCAGCGTCATCACCAGGAACGAACCCAGATACCCGAACGTCATATGAAACGCGCGCGACGCGACCCAGATACCCAGCGCGATCGACAGCCAGAGCGGAAACGACAGTATGAGCGAAACCAGCAGCCGCCCGGGCTGCCGCATGACGGCCAGCCCCTCTGCGAAGGTTTCGACGAAGCCGGCGACGGCGCGCGCCAGTTTCACCGGCAGCACTCGCTCGACCCGCAGCGCCCATGCCCCCAGGCGCTCAGGGCGCCCCGCCAGGACGAAGAAGACGGCCAGCCCCATTACGGACGCGGCGGCCGCGAGCAGGCCGCCGGTCTTCACGCGCGCGTACAGGTCCGGCTCCGCCGAGAGCGACGCCGGATCGACCACCAGGACGAAGACGCCGAACAGCAACAGGACCGTGACCAGGTCCAGCAGCCGTTCGAGAATGATCGTCGCGAACGCGGCCGTCGGTGGCAACCCTTCGTGTCGCGCCAGGAGATACGGCCGGAGCACCTCGCCGGGCCGGGCCGGGAGCAGAAAGCTCGCCGCGAACCCGATGACCGTCGTACGAAAGGCCGTGGAAAACCGCGTGGGTCCGATCGGGGCCAGCAGGTACTGCCAGCGGAACGCCCGCAACACGTAAGTGAGCATCGTCACGACGATGCCCGCCACCAGAAGGCGTGCATCCGCCTGCCGGGTGGCGTCCCACACAGAACCGAAATCGACGCCGTAAAGAAAGAACGCCAGCAGCCCGATCGTCAGGACGAGCACGAGGGCCGCGCGAAGTCGAGACGACATTTAAAAGGCTACAGTCGGGATTAGAATCCGGATGGCCGAGGGACGGTCCCTTGAAACTCTACTACGGAAAGTTTCGCCAAGTCTATGGGAAAACGTGAGTTAGTGCTCATTTCGGTGTTCGTAGTGTTGGGGATC
>JANOJK010000453.1:0-1841 GCA_031408165.1 Acidobacteriota bacterium
CTCGTTGACCACGTCGTCCTGTCCGACGATCGCCTTGCGCAGTTCGGCGATGATCCGGTCGCGGCCGCCCTTCATCCGGTCGGCGAGCGCCACATCGTCGGGCGAGTCGAGATCGATGGTGTTTGTCACGAGTGCCAAAAAAACCTCCGGGGCGGAAGTTGGAGGTTGGAGGTCGGAGGTTGGGAAGAGCGCCCCAGCCTCCAGCACCCAGCCTCCAGCCTCCTCAGTGAGTCAGCCCATAGATTACGTAGTTAATCCCGTACTTATACGCCTCGTTATTGAGGTCGACCGGCGCGAAGCCGGTGTCGGAGAACTCCCAGTACTCGCTGAGGTCGCCGTTCACGTTCGCGATCGCGATCAGGCGCTTCGACGGATCGTTGTCCTCGAAGATGCCCCAGTAGGTCAGCACCATCGACTGGTCGTAGGTCGGGTGCGAAATCAGCGCCTTCGGATCCTTGATCTCGAAGAACGAATGCCACACGGGATGGCTGCCGTCGTCGATCTCGATCCAGCGCCCCTCGGGCAGGACGCGGCGCATCTGCGCCTGCAGATTGTCCCAGTGCCCCTCCTCCACCCGGAAGTCGTCGAAAATGATGAAGCCGCCTTTCTTGAGGTAGGCGCGCAAGCCTTCGGTTTCCTTGTCGGTCATCGACCAGAAGCCGGGCTCCGCCATGTAGGCGATCGGGAAGTTGAACAGTTCCGGGTCATCCAGCGACACGATGTTCGAGCCGTCCAGGCGCGGCTGGACGTAGGTGATCTCCTTCAGGATCTTGGTGAAATGGACCTCGCCGCGCGGATAGTCGTGCGACCACGGCGGGCCGCCCCGGTTGCGGCCGCCAGAGCCGCTGCTGTAGCGCAGCCGGATGAACACGAAACGGCCGTCGTACGGCGTGTTCCCCTGGACGTCGAGCATCGGCCCCTGGGACCGGCGATCGCCGCCGCGCTGCGGGGTGGCGCCGGCGAGGCCGGCGATCGCCGCGGTCGTCGTGAGTGCGAGTGCGAGGCCGATGAGGGCCGCCTTCATTTGCCCTTCCCTTCCGCGTCGCGAATCTGTCGCGTCTTGAGCGCGAGCTCGGTCGCCAATCGCTCGAGCTCCGCCGCGTACTTCTCCGGATCCATGCCGCTCTTGAGGAGCTTCAGCGCTTCGATCCGCCGTTCGATCAGCTGCCGCTCGACGTACATGGCCCGCACCTTTGCATCGGCGGGCAGCGACTGCTGGCGCAGCGGGCCGATGCCGAGCGCCGCCGCCGACTGCCCGTCTTTCCCCTGGCGCCCCGGCTCCATGCTGCCCTGCTTGTCGCCGTTGTCGTCGAGCAGCGAATGCTCGGTCGGCAGGAGGCCCTCGCGCTGGTAGGACGCGGCGACGGCGCGCTTGGCGTAGTCGAACGCCTCCAGGATCGAGACCTTGCCGTCGCGATCGCCATCCGCCGACTCGGTGGTGAACGCGTCGACGAACGGTCCGCCGAAGAGCGTCGCGTATTTCTCGTCGCCGGTCCGTGTGGCGGCGACGACGACGCGCCCCGGTCCGGACAACCCCTCGACGAACGGTCCGCTGGCGCTCGCGGTATTCACGAACACGACGCGCTTCGAGCGCAGCTTCCCCAGCAGCGGCGCGAAGTCGGCCGGCGCCATATCGGGTCCGGGCATGTTGAACTTCGCGACGTTCGCGGCAAAGGTCCCGTGGCCGAACAGCACGAGGACGACGGTATCCTCTTCCCCGGCCTTCGACGCAAGCGCCTCCAGCGCCTTCGCCACCGCGTCGCGCGTGGCCGCCGCGTCCAGCATCAGCGTCACGTTCCCCTTGTCGACCCCGAGCGTCTGCGACGCCGCCTCGGCGAGCG
>JANOJK010000500.1:0-2220 GCA_031408165.1 Acidobacteriota bacterium
CCTCGACGGCCTCGGCGACGACTGGCCGATCACCTACGACGACATCAAGCCGTACTACGACGAAGTCGACAAGCTGATTGGCGTCTTCGGGACCAACCTGCCGATGCCCAACGAGCCGGACGGCATTTTCCTGCCGCCGCCCAGGCCCCGCTGCTACGAGCTGCTGATCAAGCAGGCCTCCGACAAGCTCAACATCCCCTGCGTGCCGTCGCGTCTGTCGATCCTGACCAGGCCGCACAACGGGCGCGCCGCGTGCCACTACTGCGGCCAGTGCGGCCGCGGCTGCGCGACGCACTCGAACTTCTCCTCGCCGTCGGTCCTCCTGCCCCCGGCGCTCGCGACCGGGAAGCTGCAGATCCTCGCGAGCGCGATGGCGCGCGAGGTGACCGTCGACGAGACCGGCCTCGCGACCGGCGTGGCGTATATCGACAAGGGCACGATGCGCGAGAACCACGTGCGCGCGCGCATTGTCGTCCTCGCCGCGAGCGCCTGCGAGTCGGCGCGGATTCTCCTGAACTCGAAGTCGTCGAAATTCCCCCAGGGCCTCGGCAACTCCACCGGCAACGTCGGCAAGTACCTGACCGATTCCACCGGCACGGGCGTCACCGGGTTCATCCCGAAGATGATGGACAACGTCCCGCACAACGAGGACGGCGTCGGCGGCGCGCACCTCTTCATGCCGTGGTGGCTGGACAACCGGAAGCTGGACTTCCCGCGCGGGTACCACATCGAGATCGGCGGCGGACGCCGCATGCCGGGCGCGGGCTTCCTGGGCAACATCCACGCGTACACGGGCGCCGAGTCCTCGGGAACGCCGATTACCTTCGGCGGCTACGGCGCGAACCTCAAGCGGGACTACCGCCGCCTCTACGGCTCGACGGTGAGCTTCGCCGGCCGCGGCGAGATGGTGCCGAACAAGGACACCTACCTCGAACTGGATCCCCGCGTCGTCGACAAGTACGGCATCCCGGTTCTCCGTTTCCACTTCAAGTGGAGCGACTACGAAAAGAAACAGTCGAAGCACATGCAGGAAACTTTCCGGGCGCTCATCCACGAGATGGGGGGCACGCCGCTCTCCGCGATGCCGACCGAGGCAAATGATTACGGGCTGGCGGCCGGCGGCCGTATCATCCACGAGCTCGGCGTCACACGCATGGGGAACGACCCGGCTACGTCAGTGCTCAACAAGAACTGCCAGGCGCACGACGCGCGGAACGTGTTCGTGGCCGACGGCGGTCCGTTCACGTCGCAAGCCGACAAGAACTGCACCTGGACGATCCTGGCGCTGGCGATGCGCACGGCGCAGTACATTGCAGACGAACGCAAGAAAGGCGCGATTTAAGCCAATGACGAAGATCAACCGCCGATCCATGCTCGGGCTGCTGGGGTCGGTGCCGGCGGCGGCCGGATTCACGTGGACGGAGGCCGAAGCCGCGGTGGCGGCGCAGGCCGTCCGGTCGGCGCGGCGCCCCGCGGCCGCCGCCTTCAAGCCGAAATTCTTCACGGCGCACGAGTACGCCACTGTGCGGACGCTCGTCGACATCATCATCCCGAAGGACGAGCGCTCGGGCAGCGCCACGGATGCCGGCGTCCCGGAATTCATGGACTTCATGATGGTCGACGATCCGGGCCGGCAGACGCCGATGCGCGGCGGGCTGGCCTGGATCGACCGCGAGTGCGAGGACCGCTTCGACAAGCGGTTCCTCGATTGCACCAGCGCGCAGCGGACCGCGGTGCTCGACGACATCGCGTGGCCGCAGAAGTCCAGGCCCGAGGTCGCGCACGGCGTGGCCTTCTTCAGCAGCTTCCGTGACCTCACCGCCGGGGGATTCTTTTCCAGCAAGATGGGCGTGGAGGACCTGAAGTACACCGGCAACGTCATGGTCCCGGAGTGGACGGGCTGCCCCGACGAGGCGAACCGGAAGCTCGGGGTCGAGCCGCTCACCGGGGACTGATGGCCGGAGACCTGCGCACCGCCAGGGTCTTCCTGGCCTCGTTTCTCGTCCTCTTCCTGGAAGTGGCGCTCATCCGCTGGATGCCGGCGCACGTCCGGCTGCTGTCGTATTTCTCCAACTTCATCCTGCTGGCGTCGTTCCTGGGGATCGGCGTGGGGTGCCTGCTCGCGCCCACGCGCGTCCGGCGGTTCCCGTGGTTTCCGCTCCTGCAGACGCTGGTCATCGCGACCGTCTACTTCTTCCGGCTGGAGGTCACGGTTCCGTC
>JANOJK010000553.1:0-3767 GCA_031408165.1 Acidobacteriota bacterium
GCTTGCTGCGCCGGGGTGGCGGCCGGCTCGTAGCGCGCGAGAATCGCGCGCCGCTGCTCGGCGGTGATCAGGCCGTCGCGCTGCCACGCCTCCGATTCGGCGCGCAGCCCTTGCGGAAGCCGCATGGACGAATCTTACCCCTCGTCCGTCGCGTTGCGCCGGCGCCGCCCGCTCAACGCCATTCACATCGACTTCGAATGCCGGCTCCCCAAGTAGAATGGGATTATGAACACCCATACCGCTCTGCTCGCCATCACCGCAACAATGCTCGCCACGGCCGCCTCCGCGCAGGTGGCGAAACCCACCGTGCCGGGCGTCACCAACTTCGCGAAGCTCGAATCGACGATCGCGTGCGGGGGCGCGACGACGCCGGAGGGCGTGGCGGAGCTGAAGAAGCTCGGCTACGCCTCGATCATCAACCTGCGCCAGGCGTCCGAGACCGGCGCGGACATCGATGCGGAAGCCGCCGCCGCGAAACAGGCGGGCGTGCGGTTCGTGCACCTGCCGCTCAACGGCTCGGCGCCCGACCCGGCCGTCGCCGATCGCTTTCTCGAGGCGGTGGTGGAGCCGGCGAACCAGCCGGTGTTCGTGCACTGCGCCAGCGGCAACCGGGCGGCCGCCCTCTGGATGATCAAGCGATTGGTCGTGGACGGTTGGGACGCGGAGCGCGCGTCAACGGAGGCGACAGCGCTGGGCCTGAGGAACGAGGCCCTGAAGAAGTTCGCGATCGACTACGCGGCGGCGCGCAAGAACAAGAAATAGCCGTCGCCGTCACATCTTCCACGCCACGCGGGCATAGATCGCGCGCCCGTTCATCCCGAAGGGGGAGTGGCTCGGGAACGTCTGGATGCCGTTGAACGAGTTCACTGTCGTGTTCCGATCGGGAAGCACGTTGAAGATGTTCTGCGCGCCGATGCCTAGCGTGAGCCCCGGCGTCAGACGGTAGTTGGCTTCCGCGTCGGTCAGCCATTTCGCGCCATACGTCTGGTCGTCCGCCGCGTTCGCGGTAAAGCTGCAGAACTCGCCGTAGCGGGCGAGTCCCACGTTCGCTCCCAGCTTGTTGCGCTTCCAGTCGCCGCCCGCGCGCAGGCTGTCTTTCGGCTGGCCGCAGTCGATCCGGCGGCGCTCGATCCGGTCGAACAGGACCTGGTCGAAGCCGGCGAGCTGCGGGGGCGTGGCGACGGCGCCGACGATCTTCGTCCGCGTGTTGTTGTAGCCCGCGTGGAGCCGGATGTCGCCGGCCCCATCGAGCGCGACGCGGTAGGACGCGGTGAGGTCCACCCCGTTGGTGCGGGTGTTGATCGCGTTGGTGAAGAACCGCGCGCTGTTCGCGCCGAAGGGCGTCAGCAGCGCCGTAATCTGCCCGCCCGTGAAGTTGCCGGACAAGACGATGCGATCGTCGATGGCGATGTGGTAGTAGTCGAGGGTGAAGTCGAGGCCCGGCACGGGCCCGACGACCAGACCCGCGCTCGTATGCGTGGACTTCTCGGGCTGGAGGGCCTGCGCGCCGAGCACCTGCGCGGCGGGGGAGTCGACCGGCAGCGTCAGTGATTCGAACGGCACCAGCCCCTGGCCGGCGACGTTGATGAAGTTCGTTGCCGTGGACGAAAAGAACGATTGCCCGAGCGAGGGGGCGCGGAACCCGCTGCTCACGCCGCCGCGGACCACGAAGCGGCGGCTGGGCTGCAGGCGGACGGTCAGCTTGCCGTTGACGGTGCTGCCGAAGTCGCTGTACCGCTCCGTGCGTCCGGCGAACCCGAGGCGCAGCCATGGCAGGAAGTCCCCCTCGACGTCCGCATACGCCGCCGTGCTGGTGCGCGACTCGTCGACTTCATTCGAGGGACGGAAGCCGGGGAACACCTGCGCGCCAATCGCGGCCACGCCGCCGGCCCGGTTCGGCACCCCGCCGCCGCGGTAGGAGTCCGGTTCGCCGGCCACGATCTCGTACTGCTCGCGCCGCACTTCGGCGCCGAACGCGACGTTCAGCGGTCCGGGCAGGCGGCCGACCTTGAAACCCCGGCTCAAATCGACGTTGCCGGTGGTCTGCCCGAGCCTCAACGTGCCCGCGTCGAATGTGGTCTTGTTCGGCGGAACCGACGGACCGAGCGACACGTTCAGGGTGTTGCCGATGGTGAACCCGAAGCTGTTGCCGCCGAATCCGCCGCTGGCGTCCCACGCCCAGTGGTTCCACGCGCCGCGCACGCCCGCGGTGACCGATCCGTCTGCCACGAGCGGCTGGATTTCCGGCAGGAAGCCGAGGGGATAGATCTGCGGCCAGTTGCGGACGTCATTGCCGCGGCGGTAGAAGCCCGCGCTATTCGCCTCGCGCCGGCTGTAGCCGCCGAACGCGTACAGAAAGCGCGTCTGTCTCGCGTCGAGCGGCACCTGCGCGTTGAGGAACGTCATGAGATCGCGCGTGTCCGGATCGCCCCAGCGGTGATTGGGCTGCGCGACGGCGTTATTCGCGGCGTCGCCGGCGACGATCTGGTCCCGCGGATCGAACGAGGCGCGGTTGGTCCGGTTGTGGCGGCGATACTCCGCCGACACCGTCACGCTGCCTTTGCCGGTGGCTAGCCCCCAGGAACCCCCGCCGTCGAACAGCTCGCCGTCCGAGAAATCGATCGTGCTCCCTTCCTGGCAGTTCAGGCCGGCCGCGGTGCAGGTGTTGCCGGCGAAGCTGCCCGTCGACAGGCCCATCTTGGCGGATACCGACGGGGCCGAGACGCCCCCCTTGAGGACGATGTTGATGACGCCGGCGATGGCGTCGGACCCGTACTGCGCCGCGGCGCCGTCGCGCAGGACCTCGATGCGCTCGATCGCCGACACCGGGATCGCATTGAGATCGACGCCCGTCGATCCTCGGCCGATGCTTCCGTTCAGGTGGACGAGCGCGCTCTGGTGCCGCCGCTTGCCGTTGACGAGCACCAGCACCTGGTCCGGCCCGAGCCCTCGCAGCGTCGCGGGGCGGACCGTGTCGGTGCCGTCCGTGATCGTCGGACGCGGGAAGTTGAACGAGGGGGCGATCGCCTGGATCACCTGCGCCGTCTCCGAGTACCCGCTCGACGCAAGCTGCTCCTGCGTAATGACGTCGATTGGGACCGCTTTCTGCGCTTCCGCGCCGATGATGCGGCTGCCGACGGTGATCTGCTCCTCGAACCCGAGGCTCATAGCGATGTCCAGTGCCGTCGCGGGTGTATTGGGCGCGAGCTCGACGTCCACGAACTTCGCGGGCAGGCCAAGGCCTTCGACCTTGATCTGTACCTTGCCGGCGCGCGCGAAGGCCGGTGGGACTTCCAGCTGATATCTCCCCGCGTTGTCCGTCGTCGTCGTGATGTCCGATCCGACGAGCGAGACCGTGGCGCCCGGCATGGGCAGGCCGTCGGCCTTCGTGGTCACGACACCGGTAATCGTCGGCGCCTGTGCCGAGAGTCCAACCGACAACAGGCCGCAAAGGCCCAGGATTGCTATCGAGCGCCGCGTGAATGAGGTCATACCGGCAATCCTATCTCTTTTTTTCCATGGGATGCGGTCACCTCAAATGGCCGTGGTCGGCGGAATAGAACCCGGCGCCGGCACGGGCCGGTGAGACGACGCTGTAGCGGGGTCAGGACGCGGTGACGACGAGGGCACTGCATGGGCGGCCGCCGCTGCGCCGGTACGCGTGGGGCAGGGTGGAGTCGAAGTACATCGAATCACCCGCTTCGATCGCGTGTTCGGTGCCGTCGATGTGCACGCTCAGCGTGCCGGCGAGCGCGTAGATGAACTCG
>JANOJK010000575.1:0-2013 GCA_031408165.1 Acidobacteriota bacterium
GTGACGGTGTGGGGCTCGATGCAGTGTCCGTACTACATTCGCCATGCGCTGGCGGACCTCTTCGACCTGCCCGAGGAATCCGTCCGCGTCGTGCAGTTGGAAACAGGCGGAGGGTTCGGCGGGAAGGAAGAGTTCCCCTCGGTCATCGCCGGCCACGCCGCGCTCCTGGCGTGGAAGTCGGGCCGCCCCGTCAAGATGATCTACGGCCGCACCGAGGACATGCTGTCCACGACCAAGCGCCATCCGTCGCGGACGCGCCATCGTACCGCCGTGACGCCGGACGGGCGCCTCCTCGCCATGGACATCGACTTCACGATCGACGGCGGCGCCTACTGCACGCTCTCCCCCGTGGTGCTCTCGCGCGGGACGATCCATGCCGCGGGACCGTATGCCTGCCCGAACGTCCGCGTGCGCGGGCGCGCGGTCGCGACCAACGTGCCGCCGCACGGCGCCTTCCGCGGGTTCGGCGCCCCCCAGAGTCTCTTCGCGCTCGAACGGCACATGGACAAGGTCGCGGCAGCGGTCGGGCTCACCCCCGAGGCCTTCCGCCGGCGCAATTTCATCAAGGCCGGCGACACGCTCGCGGTCGGCCAGACGATCTCCGAGCCGGTTGACATGCCCGCCCTCCTCGATCGCGCCCTGTCGCTCTCGGGCTACCACGAGAAGCGCGCGCGCTTCGCGAGCGAGAACCCGGGCCGCCTCGTCAAGAAGGGGATCGGGTTTGCCTCCTTCATGCACGGCGCCGGCTTCACGGGCTCCGGCGAGCTGCAACTGGCCTCGGTCGTGGCCGTCGAGGGCACCGCCTACGGCACGGTCCGCGTGCTGACGTCCAGCACCGAGATCGGCCAGGGCACCAATACGATCTTTGCGCAGATCGCCGCCGAGGCGCTCGGCATCGACTGCGCCGACGTCGACGTCGTCCAGCCCGACACGTCCGTGGTCCCCGACAGCGGCCCCACCGTCGCCTCGCGCACCTGCATGGTGGTCGGAAAGCTCGTCGAGACCGCGGCGCTCGGGGTGAAGCACGCGCTGATCGACGCCGGGTACCTGCCGGCCCTGTACTCGCGCGCCGAGTTCCAGGGGGCGTGCAAGCGCTACATGGCGGCGTTCGGCGCGCTGCGCGCCACGACGCAGTACCGGCCGCCTCCCGGACTGATCTGGGACGACGAGAAGTACGTGGGCGACGCCTACGGCACCTACGGCTGGGCGGTGTACGTCGCCGAGGTGTCGGTGGATACGACGACGTGGGAGACGCGCGTGGACGACTTCGTCGCCGTCCAGGAAGTCGGCCGGGTGATCAACCCGACCCTGGCGGCCGGACAGATCGAAGGCGGCGTCGCGCAGGGGATCGGGTGGGCGCTCTACGAGGACGTGGTGTGGCGCGAAGGGCGGATGGCCAATCCGCAGATGACCAACTACATCATGCCCTCGTCCATGGACGTCCCGCCGATCAGCGTGCTCTTCGTGGAGGTGCCGTATCCGCACGGGCCCGCGGGCGCCAAGGGCATCGGCGAGCTGCCGATGGACGGCCCCGCGCCGGCGATCTTCAACGCCGTGGCGCAGGCGACCGGCCTCGACGTCACGCGCCTGCCGCTGACCCCCGAGCGGCTGATGGCGCTCATGGAGACGGCCGTTGCCTGACGCGTCCGCGCCGCGCGTGACTTGCACGCTGAACGGCCGGCGGACGGTGCTCGAGGGGCATCCGATGGCGCGGCTCCTGGACGCCATCCGCGGATCGGGGCTCACCGGGACCAAGGAGGGCTGCGGCGAAGGGGAGTGCGGCGCGTGCGGCGTGCTCCTCGACGGTGTGCTCGTCAACAGTTGCCTGACGCCCCTGGCGCATGCCGAGGGGGCCGCCATCACGACCATCGAAGGGGTCGCGACCGACGCGACGCTCCATGTGATCCAGGAGTCGTTCCTCGAGTTCGGCGGTGCGCAGTGCGGCATCTGCACGCCGGGCATGGTCCTCGCGGCGTACGAGCTCCTGTCGCGCAACCCGGATCCCACCGAGGA
>JANOJK010000584.1:0-4507 GCA_031408165.1 Acidobacteriota bacterium
CACGGTGACGCTGTCAAAGGTCGCGGTCGCGTTCCTGCCCGTGACGTGGCTCGACACCGCGAGACCCACGTCGATCGACCCGCCCATGACGAACGTGTCGCTGGCCACCAGCGTCCACGCCGAGCCGTCGGCCGATTCGAACGCCGCTATGGTGTTGCCTGTGCGCGTCAGCTTCACCCAGCGCGGCGCCGTGGATGGAATGCCCGCTGTGCTCACACTGGAGTTGCCCTCGGCGAGCCGCCGCTGGAACGCGATGCCCTTGGCCCATGACACGAGCATGAAACCATGCGCCGATCCGGGCGAGAGCGAGCTGCGCATCATGACGCCCGCCTTCGTCCAGCTGGCGACGTTCTGGACCGATGTCACCCGCGCGACGATGGAGCCGTCACCGTCGAGGGTCCGGTAGGCGTACTGGAACGCGTCCGCAGTTCCCCAGACGTCGGCGCCCGCGCCGGTCACGGTGAACGTGCCGTTCGTGAACGTCGTGTTTCCCGCCGCGCCCGTGATGCCGACGTCGCTGTTCGTCCAACCGGCCGGCAGGGCCGGCACCACCGGCGGCGGCGGTGGTGGCGGCGGCGGAGTCGTGCAGCGCGTGACCGACGAGCTGTCGAACGAGGCGCCGTCGAGCCCGATCGCGTTCAGCGTCAGCGTGCACGCATCGGCGGTGACCTTCACGTACTCATGACGCGAGGCGCTGTGGGCGGTCCAGGAGCTCGTCGCCGCCGGGTACAACGGTGCGCCACCGCCCCCTGTCACGACGTAAGGGACGGCCTGGTCCGTGTCAGTGGTGCTGACGCGAATCGGGACGGTGCGTTCGTAGTCGTGTTCGTGCCCGGTGAGGACGAGGTCCACGCCGTAACGCTCGAGCACAGGGCCGAAGGCGTCGCGCACCGAAAGGTCCGATCCGTGCTCGCCGCCCGAGCTGTACGGCGAACGGTGATAGAACGCGATTGTCCAGGGCTGCCGCGTCGCCGCGAGATCGGCCTCGAGCCAGGCGAGTTGCTCGGGACGCCGCGCGGGATCCTGGAACGCGAATTCCGTATCGAGCGCGATGAAGTGCACCGGCCCGTAGTCGAAGCTGTAGTAGCGCTCCTCGTGATCGGGACGGCTTGCACTGGCGCCGTTTCGCGGAAGCGAGAAGAGATTGAGATAGGCCTTGCCGTGGCCGTTGGAGGCGCGGCTGTCATGGTTGCCTTCGACCGGGACGAAGGGCACCGACGGGAGCCAGTTGTACACGTCGAAGAGGAACGATTGATAGGTGGCGAACGACGCGTCGCCCGTGCCGCCGATCCCGCCGTACGCGATGTCCCCCACGTGCATCGCGAAGTCGAACCGATCGCGTGCCATGACGTCCGCGAGCAGCCGCTGCTCGGGCGAGCCGGTGCCGCTGTCGCCAAACGCCACGAACGAGATGGATCCCGACCCGGTCGCCGGTGCCGTCCTGAAAGCGGCGGGCGGCGCGGCGGCTGCGCCCGCGACAAACGGCTGGTAGGTATAGGACGTCGCCGCGGTAAGACCCAGAACGGTGGCCTCGTGCTGGTAATAGTCGTAGGCGAGGGCCGTGTCCGCCTGGGCCACCAGGCGCGAGCTGGCCGGGGCCGAGAGTGTGGCGCCCGCCGCACCATACCGCACCTCCGCCGCGCCCGGCTCGCGCGTCGCCCAGACGATGACCATCGAGCGATCCGCCGGCTGCTGCAGGTACGGGCCGCGGACGAGCGTGACGGTCGGCGGGGGTGGCGGGGGCTCGGGCGCGGGCGCCGTGCCGGCGGTCGTGAACTCCCACACCGGGCCTGCCGCCGTCGCGAACGCCATCGTCTTCGAGACGATCTTCCAGTAGTAGGTGGTGCCCGGCAGCAACTCCGGCAGCGCGTAACTCCGGTAGTCGCCAGTGAACTGGCTCGGGCCGAGGCTCCTGTTCGCCACGAGCAGGGGGGGGTTGGGACTTGTGCCGAAGTAGATGTCGTAATTGTGCGCCCAGAGGCCGGCGTCCCATGACAGCGACACGCCCGTGACCGGGGCGCCGGTCGACGCCTTCGCCGGGAATCTGTAGGCGGGCTGGTTCGGCGGAAGCGGCACGAACGGCTTCGTTTCCGAGAAGCCGGTCTCATTGTTCCACTTGCGCTCGAACTGCGCCTTGAGCCACGTCGCGATCCACGGCTTGACGGTGAAGTAGTTGTGCTCGCGCTGGCTGTCGCTCGACGCGTCGCTCCAGTTCGACGATCCGAAAATCGACAGCCCGGTACCGTGGAGACTGATGGCCTTCTCGTGGTCGATTCCGAGGTGCCCGTCGAAGCGGACCTGGACGCCCGCCTGGAACATGCGGTCCACATTGTAGGAGTGCCAGAGCCGCGTCGAGTTTCGATACTCGGTTTCATCGGAGATCAGCCGGACGGGCACACCGCGATTGAACGCCCTGATCATGGCGTCGGCATGCTGCCCGTCCGTGATCCGGAACATCTGGACGTCGATCTGCTGCATTTCCGCGTTGTAGGCGGCAACGGCCCTCGCGCGGTAACTGTCGTCAGGCGGGAAGTTCAGCTCGGGGTCGATGGGATAGGTCGGGAAGCTGCGGAGCAGCGGGCCGGTGACGTTTGCGAAGTCCCCGAACTCCACGGTGCTCGTCCACAGGTCGTCGAACTTCGTCATGAAGCTGTGGACAATGGACGGATCGTTCGTGAAGGCCACGAGCTCGTCCGTATAGTTGACGTAGGGGATCTCCGGCGTGAACTCGAAGGGCGAGTAGTTCGCGCCGGCGAACTGCAGCTGTCCCTGGCCCGCGAACAGCACCATCTTCCAATGCAGAATGCCGCCGGTGAGCCGCTTGCGCATCGGGATTCCCGCGGCGCGGAGCTGGTCGTTCTGGGTGGTGCACACCGGATGCGATCCCGCGCAACGCGGATCCATCAGGAGGCGGATCTTCACGCCGCGGCGCCACGCAGCCACGAGCGCGTTGGAGTACCGCGCATCCGTCATCATCCAGAAGCCCATGTCGATTCCGACGGTCTCCTGCTGGATGTATGTGAGGACGTCCGCGCGGCAATCCTCGAACGCGGGATCGCACAGCCGCTCTTGAGGGGCGAGGGTCTGCGCGGCCACCGGTCGAGCACCGGTCAACAGCAGCAAGAGACACACGGACGCAAAAAAAGTACGAGGCAGTCGCAGGTTGGACATGGGCACCGGATAAAGCTGAGTTGTTGGGAGCTGTGGTATGTAGTGCGAAGAAGGTGCCAGAATCCGGATTTCACACGCCGGGATTCAGGTGCAATTACGCGCGGCTCGACCTGATGCGCAACGAGAATCGCAAGAGATTTCGTGCAAGGCTGGAATTATTACTCGGTAGGAGCGGCCGATGATCTCGACTGAAGCGTCAACGCCGGCCGATCCGTATGCGCTGTCGCGCGGCGCCGTCGAAGCGCCCCCCGCGTCGTTCGGCGCCGCGCTCAGCCGCATCGGGCCGGGGATCGTGCTCGCGTCCGCGATCGTCGGCTCAGGCGAGCTCATCGCCACGACGACGCTCGGCGCGCAGGTGGGTTTCGCGGCGTTGTGGATCGTGCTGGTCAGCTGTGCCATCAAGCCGGTGGTCCAGGGTGAGCTCGGCCGCTACACGATCGTCACGGGCCGCACCGGGCTCGAAGGGTTCAACCGCATGCCCGGCCCGCGTCTCGGGGTCAGCTGGCTCGTCTGGGCCTGGGCGCTGACGGTGTCCCTCACGCTCCTGCAGGTCGGCGGCATGTATGGCGGCGTCGGACAGGTCCTGCACCTGCTGTGGCCCGCCCTCGCGGTCAACGCGTGGGTCGCGATCTGCCTCGCAATCACGCTGGCGGTGCTCCTCGGCGGCGGATATGCCCGCATCGAGCGGTTCGCGATGGTGAAGGTCGGGCTCTTCACCCTGCTGACCGTCTTCGCGGCCGCGGTCCTGGTCCGCCGTCCCGGCGCGGTCTCGACCGGCGACCTGGTGTCGGGACTCAGCTTCACGCTTCCGCCCGCCGGCATGGTGACCGCGATCGCGGTCTTCGGCATTACCGGCGTGGGGGCGACCGAACTCGTGATGTATCCGTACTGGTGCGTGGCGTCGTCGGGTCGTCGTCCCCGATCCAGCGAATGATCTCCGTGTACGACTCCACCGCCACGCGCTCCGCGACAAGGTCTTCCTCACCTCGAAGTCCGCCGAGCGAACCAAGGCCGGCGCCGAGGCGGACCTGGCGTCGACGCTGCGCCGCATGCGCACCGACCGGCTCGACCTCTGGCAGGTGCACGACGTGCGCGACGAGGGCGACCTCTCCGAGATCTTCGGAAAGGCTCGAAGCGCAGGAAGGCGTGCGGCTCGGCGCGGGCCGCCGCGATCAACTCGAGGCGGCGAGCTGCGACCGAGGAGGGCACGGCACGGCCCGTCCATACCCCACGACGGCTCCTCCTGCCAGGGTGCCGGGCGGCCGCCCCGGCGGCCCTTGCGGCGACCGCCCTGAGCGGGTAAGAAAGGTGTCCCCCATGCGCCGGACCTTCTTCA
>JANOJK010000590.1:0-2272 GCA_031408165.1 Acidobacteriota bacterium
GTGGCGCGCAACAAGAACGCGGGGCGCTCCACCGGCACCAGCGGCACCGGCAATCCCGGGACGCCACCGAGCACGGGCGCCATCCCACGGCCCGATTCGCGCACCACCACGTACAACGAGGGCAACCTGTTCCGGGTCAGCGTGCCTTCGAACTGGCGCGAGCTCGCCAGCAACAACACCGTGACCTTCGCTCCCGAAGGGGCCTACGGCACGATCAACGGCAGCAGCGTCTTCACGCACGGCGTCGAGATTGGCGTGTCGCGCAACGAGGGGCACGACCTGCAGACCGCGACCAGCGAGCTCCTCGAGGCGTTGCGCCAGAGCAACCCCCGGCTGAGCAGCCCCGGCAACTACGAGCGCGGCTCGGTCGGCGGTCGGCAGGCGATTCACACCGTGCTGTCGAACATCTCCGACGCCACGCGCGGCCAGGAGGTCGTCGATGTCCACACGGCCCTGCTGAAGGACGGGTCGCTGTTCTACGTCATCGGCGTCGCGCCGCGCGACGAGTACAACGGATACGCGAACGTGTTCCGCAACGTCGTGCGGTCCATCCAGTTGGCGAAATAGAAACGCCGGAGGTTGGCGATTGGAGGTTGGAGGCTGGCATCGGGCCAAGTCCGACCTCCAGCCTCTGACCTCCAGCCTCCACAACAACCCGTGTCAGAACAAGTCATCATCGCGGTCGGCGACATGTGCGGCCCGCCGCGCAAGAACCCCGGGGCGGAGTCGACCGCCGCGCTCGCGCGGAGCATCGTGAAGGAACACCCGGGCGCGATGATTCTCGCGCTCGGCGATAACGCCTACAACCGCGGGAAGGTGGACGAGTATCGCGACCACTACACGCCCACGTGGGGGCAGCCGGACCTGCTGGGCCGGACGTGGTGCTGCCCGGGGAACCACGACTACCGCACCGCCGCGGCCTCGCCGTATTTTCAGTACTTCGGCGAGTCGCGTGCGGGTACCTCGCGGCGGAGCTACTTCAGCCTCCCCCTCCCCGAATGCGGCTGGCACCTGGTGTCGCTCAACAGCGAGATCGAGCAGGACGCGCACTCCCCGCAACTGCAGTGGCTCCGCCACGATCTCGCGTCGCGGCGCTTCCGGCCGATCCTGGCGATGTGGCACCGGCCGCGATGGGGCTCGGGCGCGCACCGCGACTCGAAGAAGCCGCGCTGGTTCCTGAACGAGATGTACGCGGCGCGCGCGGAACTGATCCTGAACGGCCACGCACACCATTACGAGCGGTTCGCGCCTCAGCGGCCCGATCAGATTCCCGATCCGCAGGGACTGCGGCAGTTCATCGTGGGGACCGGCGGCCGCAAGCTCGCGGGGCGGACCAAGGACACCCCGAACAGCGAGTACGCGCGCTTTGATAAATACGGGGTGCTGAAGCTGACGCTCAGGCCCGAGTCGTACCGCTGGGCCTTCATCAGTGTGGACGGCCGTGTGCTCGACACCGGTGAGCAGGCCACCAACCTTCGGGAGGACATGGATAGATGGAAATCAGCCTCACTCTGACCGACGATGAGCGCCACGCCTGCCGGCGCGCCGCGGTGCTCCTGCGGGCGCTTTCCGGCGGTTTGCGCGAGATCGGCACGCGCCAGGAAGCGGACGCGTGCGCCGGGTATGCAGCCACGCTCGACGCGATCGTCGCGAGCGGGGCGTGCTGCGCTGTCAGCAGCGACGGCAAGGTCGACGTCGAGCAGGCAGGCTTCATCCTCGAAGGGATCCGCGACGCCCTCGACAACGCGGATCTGGACGAAGGGTCCGACTTCGTGCAGCGCGACATCGAGCGCCTGAACGACGTGGTCTTCCGCTACAATTCAGCCGCGGGCAAGGCGGCCGGATAGCGCACGCCTCTCGCCAGGGAGGTTCCGATGCGGCGTGGCCGTCCGCGGCCGCTCGCGCAGCGCGGGCCGAGCGTCCCTGTCTGGCCGGGCTACCAGCGGCTTCATCAAGCCGATCGCGGTGGACGACACGATGATGAAGAGCGATAACTCGCACTCGGTCCTGTCGCAGACGGTGCGCGTGGGCCTCGCGCCGTGACGGCGGACCGGTTCCGGCGCATCGCGCTCGGGATGAAAGAGGCCATTGAAGGCTCCCACATGGGGCATCCGGACTTCCGCGCCCACGGCCGAATCTTCGCGACGCTGGATCCGGACCTGAAGTTCGGGATGGTCAAGCTGACGCCCGAACAGCAGGACGCATTCGTGCGCGAGTACCCGGCCGTGTTCGCGCCCGAGAAGGGCGCGTGGGGACGGCAGGGCTGCACGGC
>JANOJK010000991.1:0-2064 GCA_031408165.1 Acidobacteriota bacterium
GCCTGCGGTATCGGTTCAAGTAGAGGGCCGCTCAGCATCCGTCTGCTCTTCATCCGAGGCTTGTTCTGGCGGGCTAGAATGCTTTGCGCAGCGACACGAAACTGTGCCGGGCATAAGGAGCTGTCGTCCGATGAACCATCCATGTGCCGGCTTGATTGCCGCGCTCGTCACCGTGAGCGCGATCGCCGCCGCGACGAACTTCAGCGCCGGCCAGGTCGGCCCCGAGCACGCGCGCCTCACCGCGATGTGTGGCACCTGGGACGTCGAGATGACGTTGTGGCCCCGGCCCGGCGGTCGGGGTGTCACGACTAAGGCCACTTCGACGATCCGGCCGCTGTTTGACGGACTCTTCGTCGAAGAGAAGATCGAAGGCGCGCTGAACGGCGCGCCGTTCACGACCCTCGCGTGGACCGGCTTCAACGCCGCGACGCACCAGTACGAGGCCACCCGCATCGCGAGCACCAACAGCATTCGCATCGCTGAGACCGGCGGCTACGACGAGAAGACCAACCAGTTCGAGATGAAGGCGGACTACACCGTCGCCGGCGATACGTGGCACCAGCGCACCGTCATCCAGCCGATGTCGGCCGACGCCATGATTGCGACCAGCTACCTGCGCTTCGGCAACGTGCCGGAGTGGAAGGGCGTGGAGATCAAATACACGCGCCGGGCGAAGTAGCCGACGTGGCGCCGTGTCAGACGCATCGTGCAATGATTCACCCAAGGAAGTGTCCACCATGTTCAGCGTCATCTCCTTTATTCCTTTCCTGTTTTTCATCCTGTGGCTCGGCGCTATCGTTTACGTGATCCTTCTCGGGACACGACTGGTGAACGCGGTCGAGCAGATCGCCCGCGCGATGCCACAGCGTTCCCCTGACTCGACGACACCCTGAGTCGGGTTCGATTTCATGTTTCAATTGTCGCGGAGTACCGTGAGCGGATCGAGGTGTGCCGCGCGCCACGCCGGCAGCAGGCTGGCGCAGACCGACACGGTCAGCAGCGTCGCCACGACCACGCCGAGTGTCAACGGATCCGACGCTTTCACGCCGTATACCATCTTCTCCAGCAGCCGCGCGGACAGCAGCGCCCCCGTCGCGCCCACGGCGATGCCGACGAGCGCCGGTTTGAGTCCTTCGAGGACGACCAACCGGAGGACGTCGCCAGTCCGGGCGCCCAGCGCCGTGCGGATGCCAATCTCCCGGCGTCGTCCGCGAACGAGGTACGAGAGGACGCTGTAGATGCCGACGGAGGCGAGCGTGAGCGCCGCCACCGCGAAGGCCTGCAGCAGGAGCGAGCGGAACCGCTCCGACACCAGCGTTTCCTCGATCACCTCGTCCATCGTCCGGATCGCCTGCACGGGCAGTTGCGGATCGAGCGCGTGGACGGCCGCCACCGCCGAATGCGCCAGGCTGGCCGGATCGGTCGCGGTCTTGATCGCGAGCACCAGGTCGCCGAAGGGCAGGTCCCTCACGTAGAAATAGACCGTCGGCGGCGCCTTCTCGGCGAGCTGTTCCTTCACGTCCCCGACGATCCCCACCACTTCGATCGCCTGCGTCCTCGACACGAGCGGCAGGATGGCGCGGCGGCCGATCGGATCCTCGGTTCCCCACACCAGCTTCGCCGCCGACGTGCTCACGAGCAGCGCAAGGGCGTCGCCGGACGCGAAGTCGCGTCCCCGCATCAGAGGAATCTCCATCGTCCGCATGTATCCGTCGCTGCCCGCCGTGCGCACCGAGACGGTCGGCTGCTCGCGCGGCGAGAGCTCTGCGCGCCCTTCCACCACGATCGGTTGCACCGATCCGCCGCCGGTGACCGGCAGCGTATCGACGAGGCCCGCGCCCTGCACGCCGGGTAGCGCGCGCACGCGCGCCAGGAGCGCGTCGTAGAAGGCGCGTCTCTGGCCGGGTTGCGGATACTTCGCGTCGGGCAGGTTGATCTCCATCTTCAGCACGCTGGCGGGGTTGAAGCCCGCGTCGACGCCGCGCAGCGCGTGCAGGCTGCGGAGCATGACCCCGGCGCCCATCAGCAGCATCAGCGACAGCGCCACTTCCGCCACGATCAGCG
>JANOJK010000596.1:0-3925 GCA_031408165.1 Acidobacteriota bacterium
GGAGGGAGATCGTAGCCGGTGTGCGGTTCAACGGCTCACACGTCGCGGTGCACACGGTCCGCGGTTCAGTAGATTACGGTTCGCGGGGCGCGGTTCAATTCGCGTTCACAGTGCGCGCGAGCCGGTGACCCAGGACCCTCAACCCGTGAGCCTCAACCGTGAGCTGTTGCCTCCCCGCCTGTGAACTCTGTCGACCGCAAAACTGTGAACTGTTGACCGCGCACCTGTAAACTGCGAACTGTAAACGACAAGGATCAGGAATGCCCTCGAACACCGAAACGCCGTCCCGCTGGCGCACGCTGGCCGCCACCGATCCCGAGATCGCCGACGCGATCCGGCACGAGCAGCACCGGCAGAACAGCGGCCTCGAGCTGATCGCGTCGGAGAACTTCGTCAGCCAGGCGGTCCTGCAGGCCGCCGGGTCGGTGATGACCAACAAGTACGCCGAAGGCTACCCGGGGAAGCGGTACTACGGCGGGTGCGAGTTCGTCGACGTCGCCGAGGCGCTCGCAATCGCGCGGGCGACCCAGCTGTTCGGGGCCGAGCACGCGAACGTGCAGCCGCACTCCGGCGCGCAGGCCAACATGGCGGTCTACTTCTCGCTCCTGAAGCCCGGCGACACCGTCCTCGGGATGAATCTCGCCCACGGCGGCCACCTGACCCATGGCCATCCGCTGAACTTCTCCGGCAAGCTGTACACCATCGTCCCCTACGGCGTGCGAAAAGACGATGAGCGGATCGATTACGAGGAGCTCGAGCGGCTGGCGCACGAGCACAAACCGAAGATGATCATGGTCGGCGCCAGCGCCTATCCGCGCGTGATCGAGTTTGCGCGGATTGGCGCCGTCGGCAAGGCGATCGGCGCCCCCGTCGTCACCGACATGGCGCACATTGCCGGGCTCGTCGCGGCCCAGGTGCATCCAAGCCCCGTCCCGCACTCCGACTTCGTCACCACGACCACGCACAAGACGCTGCGCGGCCCGAGAGGCGGCATGGTCCTGTGCCGGTCGCAGTACGCGAAGGACCTCGATCGGACGGTCTTTCCGGGCGTTCAGGGGGGGCCGCTGATGCACGTCATCGCGGCGAAAGCGGTCTGTTTCAAGGAAGCGATGGAACCGGCCTTCGCCGACTACCAGCGGCAGATCGTCGCCAACGCGAAACGGCTCGCGGCAGCGCTGTCGGCGGAGGGCTTCCGGCTGGTCAGCGGCGGCACCGACACCCACCTGATGCTCGTGGACGTGTTCTCGAGAGGCATCACCGGGAAGGCCGCCGAGGCCGCGCTCGGCCGGGCGGGAATCACGGTCAACAAGAACGCCATCCCGTTCGATCAGAACCCGCCGATGGTCGCGAGCGGCATCCGCGTCGGCACCCCCGCGATCACGAGCCGCGGCATGCGCGAGCCGGAGATGGACAGGGTCGCCGAGTATATCGCGCGGGTGCTCGCGTCGCCGGACGACGAGGCCGCGCTGGCACGCGTGAAGGTGGAAGTCGAGGGCCTGTGCCGCAAGTTCCCGCTCTATCCGGAGGCATAGGCGCCGCGCGACCCGGGAGGTCCGGGCTGCAGGCGTCCGTGATCGCGGTGTTCGCGCCCGGCGGCGCGCTGTCGATCGCGCTCGACGGCTTCGAGGCGCGCCCGGCCCAGCTCGACATGGCGGCCGCGGTGGCGGACGTGTTCGCGGACGGGGGCGTCCTGCTCGCGGAGGCAGGAACCGGCACCGGCAAAACACTCGCCTATCTCGTGCCCGCGATCCTCAGCCGCGAGCGGGTCCTGATTTCCACGGGGACCAAGAACCTCCAGGAGCAGATCTTCTTCAAGGACCTGCCGGTGCTGAAGGAGACGCTGGGCGTTCCCTTCACCGCGACCTACATGAAGGGGCGTGGGAATTATCTCTGCCTGCATCGTTTCGAGGCGCTGACCGACAGCCCCGCGATCCGTTCGCGTGAGGAGGCCATCGCAATCGCGGCGATCACCGAGTGGTCGCGCTCGACCGAGACCGGCGACCGCGCGGAGATGGAGGACCTCCCGGAGGATTTCCCGCTGTGGCCGGAGATCGCGGCCACGAGCGAGAACTGCATCGGCGCGGACTGTCCCCGCTTCACCGACTGCCACGTCACGAAGATGCGCCAGCGCGCCGCCGAATCGGACATCGTGATCGTGAATCATCACCTGCTGTGTGCGGACGCCTCGGTCCGGCAGAGCGCGTTCGGCGAGGTGATTCCGTCCTGCCGTTACGCCGTCATCGACGAGGCGCACCAGCTCGAGGACATCGCGACGCAGTACTTCGGCACCGCGGTGAGCAACTACCGGATCGACGATTACGGCCGCGACGTGGACCGCGCGATCGCTGCGACGCTGATTCCGGACCGGGACGTCTCGGACACGCTGCGCGACGACATCGACAACGTGCGCGACGGCGCCCGGGTGTTCTTCGCGGCGCTGCAGATGCTCCGGGAGGCCCCGCGGACGGGCCCCGGGCAGGCCCGCTTCGGCGCCCTGCGACCAGGCTCAGGGCAGGCCGAGAGCCGGAGCCGGGTCACGGCCCCCGTGCTGGAGCAGGTCCGCCCGGATGCCGCCGTGCTCGTGCGCGCGCTGGAGGCGGTCGAGGCGACGATCGCCCTCGCGAAAGAGCTGCCCGAGGACGTCATCGCCCTCGGCCGGCGCGCCGCGGAGATCAAGCGCGACGTCCAGTTCCTGACCCGTGCCGACGACCCCGGGCATGTGTACTACCTCGATATCCGCGGGCGGGGGGTGTTCCTGCGGGCGTCGCCGATCGATGTCTCCGACATCATCCGGGAGATGCTGCTCGACCGGACGACCGCGACGGTGCTCACGTCCGCCACGCTGACCGTGGACGGACGGTTCGACTACGTGCGGGGCCGCCTGGGTGTTCGCCAGGCGCACGAGGCGCGGCTGCCGTCGGATTTCGACTACACGCGGCAGGCGATCCTGTACCTGCCGAAGAAGATGCCGGACCCGCGGTCGCCGCAGTTCGTCGCCGCGGCCGGCCGCGAAGTGGTCGAGATCCTGAAGCGGACGCGGGGGCGCGCGTTCGTGCTGTTCACGAGCTACGCGAACCTGCGCCAGGTGCACCAGCTCGCCGCGGCGGAGCTCTCCTATCCGATCCTGGTCCAGGGGACCGCGCCGCGGTCCGCGCTCCTGCGCGAGTTCAAGGCAACGCCCCATGCTGTGCTGTTTGCAACGTCCAGCTTCTGGCAGGGGGTCGATGTCGTGGGCGAGTCGCTGAGCTGCGTGATCATCGACAAACTGCCGTTCGCGTCGCCGGGGGATCCGATCACGTCCGCCCGCATCGAGGCCATCAACACAGACGGGGGGAACGCCTTCGCCGAGTACCAGATCCCGCTCGCGATCCTCGCGCTCCAGCAGGGCCTGGGCCGGCTGCTGAGGCACCGGACCGACCGGGGCGTCCTCGCCGTCCTCGACCCGCGGCTGCGGACGATGGGGTATGGACGACGATTTCTGGCCTCTCTGCCGCCCGCACCCATCACGCACGATCTCGAAGCGCTCGATAAGTTCTTCGATGGCTGAGGTGTCTACCCCTTCGGCGATCCTGAAAATGGGCGGGGCTGCTGGGCTCCACCGAACAGGCGCCGCAGATCCGCGAGCTCTACACCGGCCGAGGTGCGGCGCACCTGGCCCGAGTTCGCGCCAACGAGAACCCTGAGAACCCCGAGAACCCCGAGAACCCCGAGAACCCCGACACCTCATCCACTAACGTTCCCCGACAGACGGTGTAGACTGAACTCCTACCAAGTCGGCCGGCCGAACAGACCGGCTCCATGTTCACGGAGGAGTTTCATGACGGGCATCACCATCCGCCGCACCGTCGCGATGTGTACCCTGGCCTTCGGCCTGGCGTGTGTCGCGTCACCCGCATTCGCGCAGAGCGGGCAGATCAGGGGCAAG
>JANOJK010000615.1:0-1537 GCA_031408165.1 Acidobacteriota bacterium
CGCTGGAACACGCCGTCGAACTGATCCACGACGCCGACGAAGTAGCCGTCCAGATACACCTGCGCGTCGCGTGGCTTGACGTCGAGGCGCGCGGACGCCCAGTTGCCGCTGTAGTAGCCGCGCGGGTAAGGGTAGGGATACGGATACGGATACTGGGCGTAGAAGGGATACCACCCGGAGTAGAACGGGCTGTAGAACCCGCTATACAGATAGGGGCGGTAGTAGTAAGGCCGATAGAAGCCGGCGCTGACGACGACCGCCGTTCGGACGCGCGGCCGATAGCCGCCGCGGCGCTGCGCGGCCGCGTCTTGCGGCCAGAGCGCCCCGGCCGCCAGGCAGGCGCAGAACACGATCATGAGACGGGTGGAATGCACGGAAGACCTCCGGATGGCAGGCACACCCCGATACAAGCAACCTCGGTACCCGCCAGCGGGGCCGTAAAACCACAAGGTCCGCCAGCCGCCCGTCCTCCGCCGAGCACAACCCTGTCTCCTGCGGTGGTCAAGAAGTACGTAACCGGGCGTGGGTCTGACCCCATACCCTGACCCTCCGGGGTCAGACCCCCCCTAACCCCCCTAACCCATCGCGAGATCGGTCTTCGAGAAGTCCCCGCCCGTGCACAGAAGCGGCATGTCGGCGAGTTTCGCCGTCGCGTACGACAGGCAATCGCCGAAGTTGAGCGCGGCCTTGTGGCGACCTCGGCCGAACCGCCCATGCGCATCGACGGCCATTTTCCAGTGGTCCTCGCCAAAGGGCACGACGCTCACGTTCCAATCGGCGAGAAAGCGCTCCAGAAACGCTCGCGGCTCCATCGTCAGGCGCGACCGCAGGACGAGCGCAGCTTCGACGAGGGTGGGTGCTCCGACCGCCAGCGTATCCGCCTGATCGAGCTTCTCGAGAAGCTCCAGACAGCCGGGCTCTTCGGTGGCAATCGCGATGATGGCTGAAGAATCCAGGATCACACGCCCTCCGGACCGTAGCCGAGAAGGGCGTCCTCTTCCTTGCGAGTCAGGCGGCGCCGCCGATGCTGTCGCGCGACTTTCGGCCAGATCTCGCGCTGCAGAAAGGCCAGGAACTCCGTCTGGCGGTCTCGACGGATGACGCGACTCGCGAGGCGCGCCTTGCGTTCCTCGAGGGCTCGACCAATCGCCTCGGTCTTGCTCTCGCGCGCCAGCTTGGCTACCTCAGCCGCGAGTCGCTCGACGTGGGGGTTCTTGATATTGAGGGCCATGGCCTCTTGAGTGTGGAAGGAATGGTGTAGTTTGTCAACCGTGGTGTAATCACGTCTGAGGATGTCCGACCGCGAGCGCGGCGTCAGACGACGCAGATCCGGACGGCCAGTCCGCAACAGGTGTTCCGACCGAGGCTATGTCAGAACAACCCGGCAGTCGCCTCAAGCGCCGCCTTGACCCACGGCTCGGGATAAAGGCCCATGACGACCACTCCCGCGGCGCACAGCAGGATGGCAATGAAGAGCGGGGCGGGGAGGACGACAGGACTGCTCTTGTGGGGCGGGTCGATATACATCCGGCTGGCG
>JANOJK010000656.1:0-3719 GCA_031408165.1 Acidobacteriota bacterium
GACGCGACGTACGCGTCGAACCGCATCCGGCGCGCCGCGGCCGGCGCGACGAGCCGGACCCCGGGCGCGTCGCGTTAGATGTCGCGCAGGCGCTGCGGCTCTTCGCTGGCCGTGAAATAGAAGGACACCCGCGGGTCGGCCGCCAAGGCCCGATGGACCGGCGCCACCATCGTGTAGTTCACCGGGGTGCGCGCGTCTACGAGAATCCGGCGCCGGCCGGAGCGGCGTCCGATCATGCGATCGAGCCGCCGGACGGCGTCGAGCGGCGCAGCCAGCAGCGAGCCCGTCACGCGCGCACCTTCCGGGCCGACACCCGGACGCTGTTCGGCGCAAAGACCGACCGGACCCTGGCGGCGCGTGCGTACGTGCCCGCCGACGTCGCGCGAGCGGCGGAGGCGGGAAGGAGATCCCGGAGGATCTCGCGCGGGGCGGCGGCGAGCGCCAGGACGTAATAGAACGTCCAGTTGTAGGCCACCGACGCAAACAACGCGCACACGAACCACCCCGCGATCGACGCCACCATCGCCGCGGAATGCGCGTCCAGCATCTGCATCTCAGCCGCGGGGATGGCGTCGCTCGGCTCGGCGGTCGAACTCCGCGCCTGCGCCGCCCCGCGTGTGCGTCGGGACGCGCGACGGACGCGGCGGAGGAGCCGTCGCGTCTGGAACACGGCCTGGAAGGCGCGCATGACGAGGAACAGGAACGCCGCCACGCCGAAGATCCCGAGCTCCGCCGCGACCTGGAGCCAGACGTTGTGCGCTTCGTGCCATGCCTCGGCACGACCCTCCGGGTTCCAGGCCTTGAACTGCCCGGCGCCGACGCCGGTGACCGGGTTCTGCACGAACGCGTCCCAGGACTCGCGTATCAGCGTGCGGCGCGCCTGCGAGGACTGATGATCGTCCTTGCTCTCGTCGGTGATGCTGGCGATCCGCTGCCAGTACGACGCAGGCGCCAGCGGCAGCGCGCACATGAGGACCATCACGCCGGCCACTACCACGCCGGGCCGCGTCCGTGCCGCGAACGCCGCGAGGACGACGAGCATCGTCGCAAAACCGAGGAATCCGCCTCGGGATCCCGACGCGACCACCGCGCCGACCATGAACACGGCGCAGCCGGCGGCGATCATCCGCTTGAGGACGGGGCCCGGCTGCATCGCCATGAACGCGGCGAGCGGGATGAAGACGACCATGTTCAGCGCCAGATCGTTCGGGTTTTCCAGGATGCCGCCGACCGAGCCCCTGACTCGCGTGCCGCCCCGCAGCAGGTTGACGCCCCGCGCATAGTCGAAGACCGCGCGGAAGGCGAGGTACCCGAGCGCGAGCACGAGCAGCCAGGTCAGCCGCTCCAGCCGCTTTGGGGACACCAGAACATTCACCGTCAGCAGGTATACCAGGATCACCTTGAGGTAGAGGTCCTGGAACGTCCCGATCGCGCCACCGGTCCAGATCGAGAAGGGCGCCGTCACGAGGATCACGACACCGAGGGCGAGGACGCCGGCGAACTCCGGGGTCATGCGCGTCAGCGCCTGCCGCTGCGCCAGCCGGCTTCCGAGGAGAGATATGAGCGCCCCCATCGCGGACAACTCGGCAAGGTGCAGGGCCCCGAGGGGCGGAAAGATGTCCTGCGGGCGCAGGAACAGGACGGCGGTGAACACCAGGGTCCACGTGAATGCCCAGTCCGTCGGCTCCGCGGACGAGGCTGCGGGTGCCGCCGGGGTCTCCGGCGGCGGCGGATCCGCGGTCCGCGCCCGCGAGCCGATGTCGCGGCGCCCGCCGAGGCTGAACGCCAGGCGCTCGGCCTGCCCTGAGCCAGGTCGAAGGGTCACCGCCAGACCTCGCGCCCGCGCCGCAGCGCCGCGAGACCGGCGATGGCGGAGAAGTTCATCAGTACGAAGGTGAACGCGATGCGGGGGAACCGCTCGCGCGCGTGGAAGACCGCCCCGGCGATCGCCAGCCCGTAGAACACACCCTGCGCCGCGAGCGGTACGGCGTAGAACACGTCGCCGCGCGCCAGCACCAGGCTCGCAACGAAGAGCCCGAGCAGCGCCCAGGGCACCAGCAGCCGTCCGACCTTGTGGGACACGTACTGCAGCCACACCGGGTTGACAAAGGGCAGCAGCAGACGCGGCTCCTGCGTGAGGATCTGGTAGTTGCCGGCCAGCGTCCGCGTCTTGCGGCGCGACTCGGCGGCGGCGTCCGCTGCCGCGCGATCGTAGGCGATCGCCCGCTCGTCGAACACGATGCGGCAGCCCGCGAGCACGGCGCGCATGGGCGCGAGCACGTCGTCGAGCAGTGTCCCGGCCGGCAGCGGCGTCCAGCAGTCGCGGCGGAGGGCGTAAATCGCGCCGGTCGCGCCGAGCGTGGACCACACCCGGCTCTCGTTGCGGCGCAGCGATTTTTCGTACTTCCAGTAGAGGCCGATGCCCTCGCCGACGGGCGTGTCCGCGGCCTGCTCCTCGCAATCGAGCACGAGCTCCCCCGTGGCGCCGCCGACAGCGGGATCGGAGAAATTGGAGACCAGCGCCTCGAGCGCGCCGGGCGCGAACTGCTGGCGCGCGTCGGCGAACACGAGGACGTCGCCGCGGGCCGCCGCGACCCCCGCATTGAGCGCGAGTGGCTTGCCGCCGGCCGGCATGTCGATCAGCCGGACCGCCGTCCCGTACGCCGCCAGCACCGCGGCGGGCTTGTCGGTCGAACCGTCCGACACGACGATGATCTCGCTCGGGCCGGGATACGCCTGCTCGAGGAGGTTCCGGATCCGCGACCCAAGCCGGTGCGCTTCGTTTCTCGCCGCAATGACGATGGAGATTGACGGCCACTCGCCGGGCCCGAAGGCTCTCGCACGCGGACGCCGGTCCGCGATGCGGGCCCACGCTGCCAGCAGGCAGGGGTAGCCCACATACACGTACCCGACGATCAGCGCCGAGATCCAGAAGAGGATGGTCATGGACGTCAACAGGTCTCCATTTCAGAATTCCGCGGCCATCAGGCGAGCGTCGCGACCTTCTCGCCTTCCTGCGCCGTCGCGCGCGGCGCGCCGAGCTTGAACACCTTGGGGTGTGCCTGCTTGATGGCGTTGCGCGTGTCGACGATCAGGTCGGCCTCGTCGAGCACGGCGTCGTAGTCGAACGCCCGGTGATCCGTCACGATGACGACGCAGTCGTACTGGGCGATGAGCCCCCGTGTCATGTCGACCGCGTGGATGTCGTACCCGCCGGCCCATTCGCGGCCGTGCACGACCGGCACGAAGGGGTCGGCGTAGGAGATCTTCGCCCCGCGGGCGAGCAGCAGGCCCATCACGTCCATCGCCGGCGACTCGCGCATGTCGTCGATGTCGCGCTTGTAGGCCACCCCCGCGACGAGCACCTTCGAGCCGTTCACGGATTTGCGGCGCTCGTTCAGCGCCTCGCCGACCTTGTCGACGACGTAGTGCGGCATCCCGGCGTTGATGTGCCCGGCCAGCTCGATGAACCGCGGATCGAACCCGGTCTGCTTCGCCTTCCACGAGAGGTAGAACGGATCGATCGGGATGCAGTGGCCGCCCAGGCCCGGTCCGGGGTAGAACGCCATGAACCCGAACGGCTTCGTCTTTGCCGCGTCGACCACTTCCCACACGTTGATGTTCATCCGGTCGCACATCAGCGCGAGCTCGTTCACCAGTCCGATATTCACCGCGCGGAACGTGTTCTCGAGGAGCTTCACCATCTCGGCGACGCGCGT
>JANOJK010000711.1:0-1541 GCA_031408165.1 Acidobacteriota bacterium
CGACTCGTCGTTCGCGGGCCGGCCGAGGAGCATGATCGCGGTGGGACGCATCGTGTCCGAGGAGCCCGGCATGCGCGGGTGCGCCGCATGGCTGCGGACGCTCGTGCCCGACGTGCCGATCGAGGCGTTCGCGGTCGGCGACCCCTATTGGAGGCCCGCGCCATGACAGCCGCGCAGGTCGTGGCGCGCATCCAGCAGACGCTGGCGGCGCAGGGCATCGCGTGGCGCGCGGAGGGCCGCGACACGTTCAAGGCGGGAAGCCCCGAGACCGAGGTCCGGGGCATCGCGACCACCGGGATGTCCACGTTCGACCTCCTCCGCCGCGCGTCCGCGAAGGGGCGGAACCTCGTCATCACGCACGAACCGACGTTCTACAACGACCGGGATCTGCCGGCGGGGCTCGAATCCGATTCGATCTACCTCGCGAAGCAGCGATTCGTCGCCGAACACAGCATGGTGGTGTGGCGGTTCCACGACCACGCGCATGCGCTACGCCCGGATCCGCTGGTGGCGGGCTCCGCCCGGGCGCTCGGGTGGACGGCGTATGCCTCCCCCACCCGTCCGGGCCTCTACATCGTCCCCCCGACAACGCTGCGCGCGCTGGCGGCCGACATCGCCCGGCGGCTGAAGGATCACGGCATCCGCGTGGCCGGCGATCCGGACATGAAGGTGAGCCGTATCGCGCTTGGTCCCGGCTACGGAATGCCGGCGCTGACGCCGGATGTCGACGTGGCGATCGGTGGGGAAACCCCGGAGTCGGGCGGCAACACCGAGTACGCGCTCGACGCGTCCGCGGCGGGCCAGCCCAAAGGGATGATCATCCTCGGCCACATGATGTCGGAAGACCACGGGATGCAGGAGGTCGCGGAGTGGCTGCGCACCTTTCTGACGGAAGTGCCTGTCGAGTTCATCGCGGCGGGAGAGCCGTTCGCCGCGGCCATGTAGCCTCAGGTCAGCTTGATCCACTTCCGCGCATTCGGCTCGAAGCAATACAGGCCGCACCCGCGCGGGCACGGCCGGTAATAGTCGTACTCGCGGCCTTCGAGAGACCCGCGTTCGACCCACTCCAGCGGGCCGCGGCAGGCAGGACACCGCGACGTGATCGCCTCGACGCGCGCGTTCGCCGCACGTGCACGCAGCGTTCCCGATGACTCCATCAGCCGGCGGACATTCACGAGCAGCGCCTGCGCCGGGACGGGCTTGCGCAGAAACAGATCCGCGCCATGCCGCATCGTCTCGGGCAGATCCGCGGCCGGAAGGCCGGTGAGGACAATCAGCGGAATGTTGCGGGTCTCGGGACGCTCCTTCAGCATGTGGACGAAATCCACACCGTCAGGTTGTCCGCCAAACCCGATGTCGGTGATGACGACGTCCGGCCGGAGTTCCTCGACTGCCCCGAGTCCTTCATCCGGCGACACGGCCGTCGCCATCCAGACGCCGTCCGACTCGAAATAGGTCGAGTACATGTCCAGCATGTCGGGGTCGTCTTCGACCATGAGGACGATCGGCGGGAGTGCTGCCTGCTCGTGCGGGTCGTCTGG
>JANOJK010000724.1:0-3595 GCA_031408165.1 Acidobacteriota bacterium
GCGGGGTGCCACAGCACCAGGTCCGCGAACTTGCCGACCTCGACTGAGCCGACGTAGTCGCTGATGCCGTGGGCGACGGCCGGGTTGATCGTGTACTTGGCCACATAGCGCCGGATCCTGAGGTTGTCGCTGTCCGCGCGATCTCCCGGCAGCGCGCCGCGCGCCGCCTTCATCACGTGCGCCGTCTGCCAGGTGCGCGCAATCACCTCCCCGACACGGCCCATGGCCTGCGAGTCGGACGACATCATGCTGATCGCGCCGAGATCGTGCAGCACGTCTTCGGCGGCCATCGTCTCCGGACGGATGCGCGATTCGGCGAAGGCGACGTCCTCGGGCACCTGAGGATTGAGGTGATGGCAGACGAGCAGCATGTCGAGATGTTCGTCCAGCGTGTTGACCGTGTAGGGCATCGTGGGGTTCGTGCTCGAGGGCAGGACGTTGGGCTCCGCGCACACCTTCAGGATGTCCGGGGCATGGCCGCCCCCCGCCCCTTCGCTGTGGTAAGTGTGGATCGTGCGGCCCTTGAACGCGGCAATCGTGTCCTCGACGAACCCGGACTCGTTGAGCGTGTCGGTATGGATCGCGACCTGGACGTCGTGATCGTCGGCGACCGAGAGCGCCGTATCGATCGTCGCCGGGGTCGTGCCCCAGTCTTCGTGCAGCTTCAGGCCCATCGCCCCGGCGCGGATCTGCTCGACGAGGGCGCCAGGCGTTGACGCGTTGCCTTTTCCGAGGAACCCGACGTTCATCGGCAGCCCCTCGGTGGCTTCGATCATCCGATGGATGTTCCATTCGCCGGGCGTGCACGTGGTGGCGCGCGTGCCGTCGGCGGGTCCGGTGCCGCCGCCGATCATCGTCGTCACACCGCTGTACAGCGCTTCCCGGACCTGCTGCGGGCTGATGAAGTGGATGTGCGCGTCGATGCCGCCGGCCGTCAGGATCCGGTGCTCGCCGGCAATGATCTCCGTCGAGGGACCGATGGCGAGTCCTGGCGTGACCCCGTCCTGGATATCGGGATTGCCCGCCTTGCCGATGGCGCAGATCCGCCCGTCCCGGACGCCCACGTCGGCCTTCTCGACGCCCCAGTGGTCGAGAATGATGACGTTGGTGATGACGAGATCCGGCGCGCCCCCCTCGCGGGACATCTGGGACTGTCCCTGCCCGTCGCGGATGACCTTCCCCCCACCGAAGGTGACCTCCTCTCCGTAGACGGCATGATCGCGCTCGATGCGCAGGAAGAGCCCGGTGTCGGCGAGCCGCACGCGATCGCCTGTCGTGGGGCCATAGAGGCTGGCGTAGGCATCGCGGGAAATCTTCATCGCGGACCTGCCTCGCCGGAGCCGCGCAGCGGCGAAGGCGGGTCGAGCGGCCCGCTGACGATGGCGTTCATGCCGTGGGCGATCCGCCGGCCGGCAAGAGGGATCAGCAGGACGGACCGCGCTTCGCCAGGCTCGAACCGCAGCGATGTGCCCGCCGGAATATCCAGCCGGCGTCCGTAGGCGTTGTCGCGATCGAACCGCAGCGCGCGGTTGACTTCGAAGAAATGCGTATGCGAGCCAACCTGGATGGGGCGGTCCCCCGCGTTCTCCACGCGGACCGCGACGGTCTCACGGCCTGCGTTCACGTCGATGTCGCCGTCTCGAAGGAGGTATTCGCCGGGGACCATGCTCGTGGCTAGCGGATGGGATCGTGAACGGTGACGAGCTTCGTGCCGTCGGGGAACGTGCCTTCGACCTGGATCTCGCGGATCATCTCCGGCACTCCCTCCATCACGTCGCCACGGCTCAAAATCTGCGCGCCGAGCGTCATCAGCTGCGAGACCGACCGGCCGTCGCGAATCCCCTCGAGCACTTCGGCGCTGATGAGCGCGACGGCTTCGGGATGGTTCAGCTTCAGTCCCCGCAGCTTGCGCCGCCGCGCGACGTCCGCGGCGGTGAAGATGAGGAGCTTGTCGATCTCGCGCTCGGTGAGCCTCACGGGGGTGATTCTAATAGAACATGCCCGGTCATCGCGCTTTGCCAGCCGGGCGCCTCGACGGCTCGGCGTGGCACAGGACTTCTGAGACTACCGGCGGGACACGGCCGGCGCCGCCAGGTGCGGCTCGGCCGACAGGCGCGTGAGCGTGGCCATCATCTCCTGCACCACCCGCGGCACGCGCTCGCCGGAGCGATATACCCAGCCGGTCTCGCGGACGAGTTGCTGCCCCTTGATCCGCACCGCGTGCAGCGAGCCCCCGAGCGTCTCCTGCTCGACCGACTGGAAGGGGACGATGCTCATGCCGAGGCCGGAGGCCACCATCGACTTGATGATTTCCACGTTCTCCGTTTCGGCAACCACGCGCGGCTTGATCTGCTCCCGGACGAAGAACTCGTCGATCGTCCGGCGCGTGTTCGAGCCGGCCTCGAACAGGATGAACGGCTGATTGATGAGCGCCTCGATCGGCACGGGCCCCTTCGACGCGGCGAGCGGGTGGCCGGCCGGCAGCGCCAGCATCAGCTCCTCGCGAAGGACGGAGACGCTGGTGAACGCCGGGTCATCGACCGGCAGCGTCAGCAGCGCCAGGTCCGCGCGCCGAGTACGCAGCCGGCGCAGCAGCCGCTGAACGCCGCCCGTCGCGATCTTGATGTCGACGTGCGGATGGTGCTTGCGGAACTCCCTGAGCAGAGGCGGGAACACGTACAGGCACACCGTCATGCCGCCGACCAGGTTGATCGTGCCGCTCAGGACCTTCTGGCTGTCGGTGATGCTCGATGAGGTTTCGCGGATGTCGTTGAAGACTCGGTGGCTCAGCTGCAGGAGCGCCTCGCCGGCCGCCGTGATCTGGACGCGGCGGCCGAGCCGCACGAACAGGCGCTCGTGGAACTCGTCCTCCAGCAGCAGGATCTGCCGGCTGATGGCCGACTGCGAGACGTTCAGCCGGGCGCCCGCGCCCGTGAAGGACCCTGTCTCCGCAATGGCGCGAATGATCTCGAGCTGGCGGAGGTCCATGGCCGATTCTCGGCGGAACCCTGCCAGAAGGGAAGGAGAAAGAATTGATTCAACCCATTCGTTGCGATCATGTCTTCGAGGCCCGGTAGCTGCCGAGCGTCCGGACCCAGTGGGAGAACTCTGCCAGGTCGGCCAGCGCCCGCTGGCAGCCGGGGTGGGTGCGGGAGACCTCGACGTCCACGTAAAACGCGTATTCCCAAGGCTTTCCGCGCAACGGGCGTGACTCGAGCTTGGTCAGGTTGATGTCGCGCAGGGCGAACCCCGCCAGCGCCTTGAAGAGGGCCCCCGGCTTGCTGTGCAGGGCGAAGACGATCGAGGTCTTGTTGGCGTCGGGGGCGTCGGGCGCCTCCTTCGCGATCACGCAGAAGCGGGTGATGTTGTCGGCGAAATCCTGGATCGACTCGCGCAGCACGGCGAGCCCGAAGACCTCGGCAGCCCGGCGTGACGCGACGGCCGCGGCGTCCTTGCGTCCCCCCTCGCGCACCATCTTGGCCGCCCCGGCGGTGTCGTAGACGGCGACCACTTCGACGCCGCGCATCTCCGCGAGGGCGTTCTCGCACTGCGCCAGCGCCTGCGGGTGCGAGTACACGACCTTCACGTCGCCCAG
>JANOJK010000727.1:0-3268 GCA_031408165.1 Acidobacteriota bacterium
TTCACGACGTTGAGGCCGCACAGGCGGCACGTCCCCTTGTCGCGCTTCTTCACTTCGCGCCGCACGTACCAGGGGCTGCTGCGGATCTTCCATTCGTGCACGCAGGCGTCGCCGCAGAAGGTGCGCCGCGGGGCGACGACCGGACCGCGGCACCAGCGGCAGACCGGGGCGCCGGTGTGGTCGCGCTCGGGTTTGCCCCACTGATCGGCGGTGACGACACGCTGGCGGCTGATGCTCACGGGTGGATTATCGGCCGGAGAGCCGCGGAGCTTCACGGCCGCCGGGCACGTTACCTCCGCCGCCCCCACGCCACCACCAGGGGACATTTCTATTTCGCGTTGACAGAAGCTCCCCACGGACTTGCCTCCGGGGGCTGAGGCTGTTAGCATCGCAGCAGGCTTGCAATCGATTTCAGAGCCACGCCATGGACCATCATCAGAGGCTCGCCATCCTCGTCGGCGGCGGACCCGCCCCCGGCATCAACAGCGTCATTGCGGCCGCGACCATCCGCGCCCGGCTCGAAGGGCTCGACGTCGTCGGCATCCGCGACGGCTTCCAGTGGCTGATGCAGGGGGACGTCGACCACGTCACGCCGCTCACGATTGACGCCGTCAGCCGGATTCATTTTCGCGGCGGCTCCCACCTGGGAATCGCCCGGGCGAATCCGACCACCAATCCCGCCCTTCTGGAGCAGACCGTCAACTCGCTCCTGCGGCTGAACGTGACCCAGCTCATTACGATCGGAGGGGACGACACCGCCTTCTCGGCCATGCGGCTGGAGCGCCAGGCGGCCGGCACCATTCGCGTCGTCCACGTGCCCAAGACGATCGACAACGATCTGGATCTGCCGGCCCACATCGACACCTTCGGGTACCAGACCGCACGGCATTACGGCGTCGAGATCGTGAAGAACCTGATGGTCGACGCGAAGACGACGTCGCGGTGGTATTTCGTCGTGGCGATGGGCCGCAAGACGGGGCACCTCGCGCTCGGCATCGGCAAGGCGGCGGGCGCCACGCTGACGCTGCTGGCGGAGGAGTTCGCCGCCCCCACGCCGCTCAAGACGGTCGTCGATACGCTCGCCGGCGCGATCATCAAGCGCCGGAGCTACGGACGCCCGGACGGCGTCGCGGTCATCGCCGAGGGGGTCGTGCTGGGCATCAACCCCGATGACCTGGCGGGGCTCGACGCCGTCGAGCGCGACGCGCACGGCCACATCCGCATCGACGAGGTGAGCATCGGCGAGATCCTGAAGGCGCAGGTGACGATCCGTTTGCGCGAGCTCGGCCTCAAGACGACGATCGCGGCCAAGAACATCGGCTACGAGCTGCGCTGTGCCGATCCCATCCCGTACGACATGGAGTACACGCGCGACCTCGGCTATTGCGCGGCCGGATACCTGCTGGCGGGGGAGGGATCCTCGATGATCTCGATCCAGGGCGGCCGGTTCGTGCCGGTGCCGTTCGACACGATGATCGATCCCGAGACGGGCCGCACGCGCGTGCGATCGGTGGACGTGACGTCGACGCGCTATGCGGTCGCCCGGCGGTACATGATCCGGCTCAAGCGCGAAGACTTCGACGATCCCCACGATCTCGCGAAGCTCGCCGCAACCGCCCATCTCGAGCTCGACGAATTCCGCGCCCGGTTCGGCTATCTCACGAGCGACGAGCGCGCCCCGGTCGTCACCGAGGGGGGCGCCTCTCCGCTGAAGTCTTTCCGCTGACCGCCGCCTCCAGGGCGACGCGCTCGCCGGCGAGGCGGGCGCGCGCCGTTTCGTAAGCACCATTCCAGAGTCGCACGGCGCCGGCGCCTTCGTCGGCCTGCGCCCGGAGGTCCAGGAGCTCGATCTGTTCGAGAATGTGCTCGAACTCGTGACCGAAGAGCTCGGCGTGCTCCAGCCGGATGCGCGGGCTCGGGATCTCGATCCAGGCGATCAGCGCCCCGGACGAGTAGCGGCGGATCGTCGTCTTCGCGCGACAGCAGGAATCTTCGCCGTTCGGCAGCGGGCGCACCGACACATTCACCAGCGGCCGCCCGGCAATGCGTTCGCACTGGCGCGCGAACGTGGGCGAGGACGCCAGGAGATCGTCCAGGATCGTTTCGAACAGCGCGTCGACCTGGATGGTCCGCGGCCGGTCCGCACACGCGAACGCACGGGCAGGCGCAATGGCCCAGATGGTCACCACGAGGCTCAGGGCGAAGAGTCGAGTCATGGTCTATATGACGGACTGCGCGTGGCAGGCGCGGGGCAGAAAGGTGACAGATCGGTGACGATTGCGCAGCGGGATCACCAGGTGCGTCGTAGATGGCAGGCATGAGCTTTTTCGCTGCCATTTTTTTTGGCGCCCTCGGTCAGTTCGCGCTGCCGGACAGTGGTGAACTGCATGTCGCGGTCACCGACGCGACAGGACTGGCCGTCGCGGCCTCGGTCCTCGTCGAGAGCGATCTGAACCAGGTCCGGCAGCGCCTCGAGACCGGCGCCAGGGGAACCGCGACCGTGAAGCGGTTGCCCTTCGGCAAGTACCGGGTGAGCGTCACGGGCGACGGCTTCGCCGCGTTCAGCGGGGCGGTCGACATCCGCTCCGCGGTTCCCACGGAGTATCGCGTGACCCTCACGCTGGCGGCGGTGACGGCACAGGTGGCGGTGAGTCCCGAGAGCACGCTCGTCGATCCGCGGCAGACGACCACCGTCCGCAGGATGGGTGCCGAACTGGTGCGGCGGCGTCCGGGGGCGCTGCCCGGCCGCGCGCTTCCGGAGCTCGTCAACACCCAGCCAGGCTGGCTGCTCGAGGCGGGCGGCACGCTGCATCCCCGCGGATCCGAGAACCAGACGCAATACGTGGTGGACGGGCTGCCGCTGACCGACAACAGGTCGCCGGGATTCGCCCCCGAGCTCGACGCCGACGCGATGCACGCGCTCGGCATCCTGACCGGGGGGTATCCCGCGGAGTACGGACGCAAGCTCGGCGGCGTGATCGAAGTGGTGACCTCATCCGAGGGGCGCACCGGCCTGCACGGCGACGGTTCGGTGTCGGTCGGGAGCTTCAACACGCGCGGCGCGGACGCCCGCGCGGGCTATGGATGGACGAGAGGGTCGCTCGGCGCCAGCGGCGGGACGGCGGCAACGGATCGCTACCTCGATCCGCCGGTCGAGAGCAATTTCACGAACCACGGCCGGACGTCACAGGGGGCCGTGCGGATCGAGCGCGACCGGTTCGGCGTGATCGTGCGCCGGGGGCAGACCGAGTTCATGGTGCCGAACGAC
>JANOJK010000734.1:0-3339 GCA_031408165.1 Acidobacteriota bacterium
GACAAGGCGACGGCGCGTCGAGCGCTCGAGCGCGCGGCGGCGACGTGCCCGGAGTCAGCGGCGCCCTGGCGGGAGCTGGCGGGCCTGGACGCGCTCGACCAGGACTGGGCCGCCGCGGCGGCGCACGCGCGGCGCGCCGTCGCCGCCGATCCGGATGACGAGCATGCGTGGCGTGTGCTGGCCACGGCCGAGTACTTACGTCACGAGGATCTCGCAGCGCTTGCCGCGTGGAACCGGATCGGCGAGCCGCGCACCGACCTCGTCGACATCACGGGGCTCAAGCACACGCGGTACATGGTGATCGCGGACGCGATTGGTCTCGCGCCCAGGCAGATTCTGACGCCGGACGCCTTGCGCCTCGCCCGCCGTCGGGTGCGCGCCGTGCCGGCGGTCGCCGCGGCTCGCCTGTCGTTCCAGCCGCGCGAAAACGGCCGCGCGCTGATCGAGGCCGCGGTCGTGGAGCACACCAGGGCGCCGACCACGGTCCCCTCGTGGATCGCGATCGGACTGCGCGCCGCCACCGAACGTGAGATCGCGGCGTCGGTGACGAGCGTGACCGGCGGCGGAGATGTCGTCGCCGCGTCGTGGCGGTGGTGGGCGCATCGGCCGATGGTCGCCGCGTCGTACGCGGCGCCGGGGCCCTGGGGGGTCTGGCGCATCGACGCGTCACGCGAAACCCAGACGTTTGGCGTGACGGCCTTCGAGGAGACGCGCACACGCGCTGGCGCCGAGATCAGCAACTGGATCGACCAGCGCACGCGCGTTCATGGTGGCGTGGCGATCGACGCCTGGAAGGATCGGCCGCGCACCGCGGCCGTCTCGGGCCGCGTGGAGTTCTGGCCGATCGCGGACCGCGTGGTGATGGAGGCCGGGGCCGCGAGATGGCAGGGCCGGAACCTGTCGTTCGGCGCCGTGGACGTCGCGGCCCGCTGGCGCGCGGCGTTCGGCGGGACAGTCTGGCGCGCCGACGCGGGTTACCGCGCCGTCACTGCCGCATCGCCCGCCTCCCTCTGGCCCGGCGCCGATACGGGGCACGCCCGCGACGTGCTATTACGGGCGCATCCGCTTCTGGACGATGGCGTGATTCGCGGCGGCGTGTTCGGGCGGCGCCTGGCATTCGGCAACATCGAGATCCAGCAATGGCTCGATCCGGGCACGCGTCCCGTCCGGTTCGCCCCCGCGGCCTTCATCGACCTCGCGCGCGCCACGCGAGGCCTCACGCCGTCGGCGGAGCGCACGCAGGTCGATGCCGGCGTCGGACTGCGATTGTCGCTGTTTGGAATGGGCGTGCTGCGCGTCGATCTCGGGCGGGGTCTGCGCGACGGGCGCACCGCGTTTTCCGTGGGTTGGGAGCGCTGACCGCGTACGCTCAGCCGCTACAACCAGCGCTTCGCCCAGACAATCGACACCGCCGCCTGGTTGTCCCAGACCGTCGCCCGGTAGGGGCGCTGACGGTAGTACCCGCCTCGGACCGTCCACTCGCGAGTCACACGATAGCCGGCCGTCAACTCCGCGGTCGTCCAGTCGGTCGCCGCGAGAGGTCCGGGGAAGAGCGGCGGCGTGCGGACCCGCGCGACGCGGGCCGCACCGAACAGGCGCGGCGTCACCGTGTGCACTCCCTGTACGTAGAACGAGCGCGCAACCACTCGGCTCGGCGTCGCGCTGAAGGTGTCCCTGACCCATTCGCCGCTGAGGCGCGTCTGGTTGAACGCGTACTCTCCTTCGAGGTTGAACACGCTGGCGTGCGCCTCAGGGAGGTCGGCCGTCGCGTTGCGATACCGCCCTCGCGCGTAACCTGCGCCGATCCGCATGCCGGCGTGCGGCGTGACGCCTCCCCCCAGCACCAGTTGCGCCATCCCGGGACGCTGGTTCCGCCTCAACCCGGCGCGCGGGCGCGCGGGGGTGGAATTGATGACACCGCCGCGCAGGTCCCAGATGGCGCCCGACGTCGTCACGACGGCGCCGAGCGGATAGCCGGCCGACATCATCTGCAGACCGTCGAACGTGACGTCGAAGCGCGGCAGCGGGACGACGTAGTAGAAGACGGGGGAGATCGTCGGATTGAGATCGCTGCGCTGCTGGAGCGTGCTCAGCCCCAGCGGCGACGTGATCACGCCGGCATCGATCCTGACGGGAATGCGCATTCGCGTCTGATAACGGACCTGCAGCTGATAGAACTGGAACGTCGACGTGCCGTCGGGGCGCTTCCAGGCCCACGGTCTCGCGATCGCGGTGACGCCGTTGCCCAGGTCCGCCGAAACCGTCGCGTCGAACATCCCGGACACGTGCTCGTTTGCCGAGAACATCGTGGCGGACACGACCGACTCGGCCGACACCCGCGGCGGGCCGGGCTGCGCCGCGGCGGGAGGGGCGGAACACAGCCCCAGAAGGACAGCAGCCGTGACGCTCCTCGCCGCCATCCTGACCTTCCTCATTTGAGCCCTATCGGAAGCGCGAACTGGATGACCGAGGCGCGGCCCGCCTCGATTTTCACCTGCTGGCTGCTTTCTCCGATCCGCTCGTGCCAGGCGCTGACCTGGTACGTGCCCGGCGGGACGTCGTCAATCGCAAAGCTGCCGTCGGCTTTCGGGATGACGAAGAAGTTGTGATCGAACACCATGATGGTCGCCGACATGTGCGAGTGGATGTGACAATACACCTTGACGAGGCCGGCCTGGCGGAACTGGTGCGACCGGGTCTGGCCGCGCGGATAGGAACCGAGATCGAACGTCCCGCTGCGCGACAGCGAGAAGACATCGTGAAAGAACGGATCGCCGTTCGGGAAATCGACGGTGGAGCCGCGCGTGATCGCCACGACGCGGGGGACGAAGTTCTCGTTCTCCTGCAGGATGCGCGCGCGGATGACCGGCAGCGGCGAGGCCCTCGGGCCGTCGTGGATGAATACGATGACGTTGGACAGCTCGGATCCCGGGCGCGGGGCGGCCCGTTCGACCCGGCGCGACCCGTAGGCCCCCGACGGCAGCGCAGTCGGTACCGGAACGGTAATCGCGACCCGTCCTTCGATCCGCCCCGTGCCCTGGACCCCGCGCGGCGTCGAGCTCGACGGGACGGCGGAGGCCAGCAACGCGACGACCGCGCAGGCCGTCGCTCGCACGAGTCGTCTATCCGGCGACGGGTGAGAGAGCGTGTTCACGAGCGAGTTAGTATGACCGACTTCACGTAGAAGACCGGCTAAGTGAATGGTTTGGGTATATACCCCAACTTTGCACCGTTTAGGTATTCAGGCTTTTGAACCCGTCCTCGTTGAGGGCAAGGCAATTCATTTGCATCCACTGGTGTGCACCGCATTCAACGCCGACTTTGACGGAGACCAAATGG
>JANOJK010000755.1:0-5067 GCA_031408165.1 Acidobacteriota bacterium
TGCTGCTTGACGGTGTCGGCGATCTCACGCGCCCAGCCCTGGATCTCCTGCTGGTCTTTCCCCTCGATCATGACGCGCAGCAGCGGCTCGGTGCCCGAATACCGGACCAGCAGCCGGCCCTGTCCGGCAAGGCGGTGCTCGACCTGCTTCATCACGTCCGCGATAGCCGGCACCGCCGCGAGCGCCTTCCTTTCGCGGACCCGGACATTGACCAGGACCTGCGGATACGCCACCAGCTCCGAGGCGAGGTCCGCGAGCTCCCGGCCCGTGTCCGCCATGGTCCGCAGCACGTTGAGCGCCGTGGCGATCCCGTCGCCGGTGAAGAGGTGATCCGAGAAGATGATGTGGCCGGACTGCTCGCCGCCCATGGAGATGCCGCGCTTGATCATCTCCTCCATTACGTACTTGTCGCCGACCGGGCACCGCACCAGCGCAATACCCGAGTCAGCGAGCGCGATCTCGAGCCCGATGTTGCTCATCACGGTCGCGACGAGCGCATCACCGGTGAGCCGTCCCTGCGCCTTCATGTGGCGGGCGCACATCAGCATCACGGCGTCGCCGTCGACCACCTGCCCGAGGTGATCCACGAAGATCGCGCGGTCGCCGTCGCCGTCGAACGCGACCCCCATGCGGAAGCCGCCGTCGCGGACGAGGGCGCTCAGCCGCTCGGGATGCGTCGATCCGCACGCCAGGTTGATGTTGCGTCCGTCCGGTTCGTCGCCGATGACGGTGACGTCGAAGCCCATCTCGCGGAAGATCCGCGGGGCGACCGTGGTGGTGGCGCCGTTGGCGGTGTCGACGGCCATTTTGAACGGGCCGAGACGCGCCGGATCGGGAAACGCGAGCCGGGTGTGCCCGATGTAGGGGTCGAGTACGTCGGTCCGCTCCACGGCGGGCAGCCCCCCGCCCGGCACCTGCCAGCTCGTGTCGGCGACGATTGATTCCACGTGCTGCTCGAGCGCGTCGGTGAACTTCTCCCCGCGGCCGGAGAACACCTTGATGCCGTTGTCTTCGAAGGGATTGTGGGACGCGCTGATGACGAGCCCCGCGTCGAACCCGAGGGCGCGCGTGATGTACGCGGTCGCCGGCGTCGGAATCACCCCGGCGGTCGTGATGGTGGCCCCTTCCGAATGCACGCCGCGCCCGAGCTCGCGCTCGATCCAGTCGCCGGACTCGCGCGTGTCGCGGCCGATAATGAAGCGGAGCGGCCGATCCTCCTCGCCATCGCCGGCTGCCCCGAGCCCTGTCGAGGGGCGCATCGCGCGGACCAGCGCCGCCCCGAGGCGCGCCACCGTCTCGTGATCGAGCGGGTACTCTCCCGCCTTGCCCCGCACACCGTCGGTCCCGAACAGTCGCTTCATCTATTGGTTACTTCACCGTGACCGACACGACGGCGGGGTCAATCGCCACCACGCCGAAACGCTCGGCAGGGTCGACCTGGACCCGGAGATTGTACCGGCCAGCCCCCAGCCCGGCAAGGTCCACGAACGCCTGGACACTGTCGCCGGGGAGCGCGGCGAGCGAATCCTTCGAGCCCCGAACGGTCACGTGCACCAGTTGCGGAGAGATCTGCGCCCGCAGGCCGACGTCCAGGTTGCGCCAACGCACCGGCACCTCGGGCATGCGCCGCTCCACGGGCGCGGGCCAGATCTCCACGGTCACGTTCGCACTCTGGGCCTGGACCAGGCGGACCGACGAATCCGCGACACCGATCGTCACGCCGTCGCGCACGCGGGACTTGGCGTCCTTGATCGACACCGGTTCGGTCGTCGCTTCCGCCACCTGGCGCACGTGGGAATCGGGTCCCACAATCTCGACGGTCGGCGGATCGGCCGTGATCCGGCCGACCACGAACCCCGGTGCCGGGTCCCCGTCCGTGGCGGGGACCACCGGCACTCTCCGGCGCGCCGATTTCTCGAGCTCCAGCGCCAGCGTCGGGGGCACCACCTGCGACACCTCCACGCCGAACGGCGCGCGCACCTCCTCGTTCCGGATGTTGAAAAGACGCGGTCCGCTCCGGGCCAGGCTGAGGTCGAGCACGGCGACGATCTCACCAGGTTGCACCCGGCTCAGCACCGCCGAGGATCCGCGAAGCCGCACGTCCACGGTATCAGGGGTGTTCCCGACGATCTCCAACGCTTCGGGAATGTTCCGGAACTCGAGCGGCACGCGGAGGCTGCGTTCGACGACGTGCTCGCCGGCAACGGTCAGCCATAACACCGAGGCGAGCGTGATCGCGAGGACCTTCAACCCGAGCTGCTGAAAGGGCTGGTAGCGCATCAGCCCTCATAGCTCCGCGTCCCGAGCACGCCACGGCGTTGCTGGACGAGGCCGCGCAGGCGCGCCCGGAGATAGTCCGGCGTCAGGCCGCGCTCGAGATCGCCGTTCAGCGCGATCGAGATCTTGCCGGTCTCCTCCGACACGACGACCGCCGCCGCGTCGCTCTCCTCCGTCAGCCCGATGGCCGCCCGGTGCCGCGTGCCGAGCTCGCGGCTGAGCCGCGGGTTGACCGTCAGGGGCAGGAAGCAGGCCGCCGCGGCGACCCGCCCCTCCTGGAGGATCACGGCGCCGTCGTGCAGTGGAGAGCCCGGGCGGAAAATCGTGACCAGCAGGTCGTAGGTGAGCGCCGCGTCGAGCGGGATGCCGCTCTCGATGTAGTTCCTCAGCCCGATTTCGCGCTCGATCGCGAAGATGGCCCCCACCCTCTGCTGTGACAACATCGTCGCCGCGACCACCACCTCTTCGATGGTTTCGGTCGCGGCCTCCTGCCGGTTGAAGTAGCGGAAGAACGGCGCCTGCCCGAAGTGCGCGAGCGCGCGGCGGATATCACCCTGGAAGATGACGATCGCGGCAAACGCGACGTACACCAGCATGTTGCGGATGAGCCAGTTCAGCGTCTGCAGGGGGGCGAGCTGAGAGATGTAGAAGAGCCCGATGACCAGCAACGAACCGACCGCCATCTGCACGGCACGCGTGCCGCGGATCAGTTTCAGGGACTCGTAAATGAGGACTGAAACGAGCGCGATGTCGAGCAGATCCCACCAGCCGACGGGTGGCCGCCGCAGCAGGTTCGCAAGGTAGTCCGGCATCCGGACGGTAGCTTATCGCAAGGAGGTTGGAAGGGCTTGACCAGGGAAGGTGGGAGCGGTCGCCGGCGAAGGGACCGCTCCCGGACGAGCTAAACCGCGTCGTTCTTCTTCTGCCGCTCTTTTCCGGCGGCGTTCTCACGCTCACCCTTCCGCTCGAGGCTCTCGTTGTCGGTGAGGTCCCCGACGGCTTCCTTGACGGCACCCTTGATCCGCTGCCCCGTCGCCGATGTTTCTTCCGCCACCGAATTCGAATCGTGTCGCTGTGCGCTCGAATCATCCGGCCGATCGTGATCCATGTGACCCATCTGTAACCTCCTGCATCTTGAATAGCAACCCCGTTGCCATCGGCGACCTGTTATAAAAGGGGCAATTCATGCGCATCGCGCTCGCGACTCGGCACGCGCACAGCAGCTTTATCCCTCTTGCGCTGCTGTACTTGAAGGCGTCGCTGGTCGCTCGAGGCTGCTGCGCGCCCGATGAGGTCTGTCTCGTCGAACTTCCGCCGGAAGCGACACCGGAGGCGATAACGGCCGGGCTCCTCGCTCTGGGTCCCGACGTCGTGGGCTTGTCCTGCTACGTCTGGAACATCACGGCGAGCCTCGAAGCCGCCCGTCTGCTCAAGATCCAGGATCCCCGCATCAAGGTCGTACTCGGCGGGCCGGAAGTCGGGCCCGTCGCCGCGGACGTGATGCGCCGTCACCCGTACATCGACGCCATCGTGTTCAGCGAGGGGGAGGTTCCGCTGGCGGACATCGTGGAGGCGTGGCGCGAGGGACGCGCCCTCGATGGCATCCAGGGCATTGGTTTCCGCGACCAGGGTGAAATCGTCGACGGCGGCCCCGCGGTGCTCGTGAAGCGGCTGGACGACTACCCGTCACCGCACCTCGAGCGCTACATCGACTACACGGGTCGGGTGGCCTGCATCGAGACCCAGCGCGGCTGCGTCTTCCAGTGCAACTTCTGCTTCTACAACAAGGATTACTCTCTCCGGAACCGCCGCTTCGATCTCGATCGCGTCAAGGCGGAACTCCGCTCCGTCCTCGATGAGGACGTGAAGGAGATCTACCTGATGGACCCGGTCTTCAACCTGAACGCCGCGCGCGCGAAGGAGATCTGCCGGTTGGTCGCGGCCCACAACCCGCGCAAGATCCCGATTCACAGTGAAATCTGGGCCGAGTTCGTGGACGACGAGATGGCCCGTCTGATGAGCGAGGCCGGGTTCACCTGGCTCGAAGTCGGCCTGCAGACCACCGATCCGACGGCGCTCGCGACGACCGAGCGGCGGCTGCGGCTGGAGCGATTCACCGAAGGCATCGCGCACCTGCAGCGCCACCACCTGCCGTTCGAGCTGCAGTTGATTTACGGCCTGCCCGGGGAGACGCGCGCCACGTTCCGCGAGTCGTTGAATTATGCGATCTCCCTCGATCCGCCGTACCTCTCGGTCTTCAGGCTGATGGTGCTGCCCGGCACCGAGCTGTGGCGCAAGGCCGCGGCGTTGAACCTCACCTACGATCCGCAGCCCCCGTACCACGTGCGATCGCACCTGTCGATGACCGCGGACGACCTCGAATACGGGTACCGATTCATGAAAGCCGCGAACCTGCTGCAGCGCTCGCGCCTGCTGCGGCTCTTGTCGCGCGAGCGCAGCCTGACATTCAGCGGGATCGTCGACGACTGGCTCGAGTGGCGGCCGCGGCAAGGTGAGTCGCAACCCGACAAGGACGCGATCCGGACCTTCGTGGCGGATCTCTGCGCCCGGAAGAACATCCCGGCGCGCTTCTATCAGCAGTTCGGCGCGCTCGAACTGGCCTGAGCGGCCTCCCGGATACGGTCCGTCACGCGGACGACGTCGGCCATCGCCTTCACGCCGTGGACGCGGACGATGTGCGCGCCCAGCAACACGCTCGCCGCGACGGCCGCCGCCGTTCCCCACTCGCGCGCCGACGGCTCCCGCTCGCCGAGCGCGGCCTTCAGGAAC
>JANOJK010000782.1:0-5214 GCA_031408165.1 Acidobacteriota bacterium
AAATCCCACAGCTCGGAGCCCTGGTAGAAATCCGGCACGCCGGGGGATCCGATCTTCAGCATCAGCTGCGCCAGGGAGTTCACGAGGCCGCCGCGCGCGACGCGCTCCTGGAACCCGAGGAACACCGGCAGGAACTTCGCGGCCTCGCGGCCCGCCAGCACCCCCTCGATGAACGTGTTGAGCGCCGCCTCATAGGTGTCGTTCGGATTGATCCAGCTCGAATGCTCTTTCGCTTCGCGGACCGCCTTGGTCATGTAGGCCTGGAGGCGCGGGACGTCGGCCGGCCAGGCGCCCAGCAGCACCTGGTAGAAGCGGTACTCCTCGTTGCGATCGGGCGCCGGCTCACCGTCGACGATCGACCGCGCTCCCTTGTTGAGGCGCATCCATTTCGAGACCTCGCGCTCCCACTCCTCGGGGATCTCGGAGAGGACGTCGATCCGTGTGCGGACGTCCTCGCCGAGCTTGGTGTCGTGGGTGGCGGTCGCGATCATCTCGAAGGGCCAGTCATCGTGCCGAAGCTGGTTGTGCTCGTGGAACTCCGCGGCCGAGACGCCGAACCGGGACGGATCGCCGCCCACCTCGTTGAGCGACAGCAGCAGGTTGTGACGGTAGGAGGCCGTGTCCTCCAGCCCTTTGGCCTGCAGGGGTCCGGTGTACTGCTGGAACTTCATCGCGAAACGAAGCCGCTCCCGCGCCTCCGTGTCGTCGGCCGGCGGGTACCCCTGGCGGCGGTCGGGTCCCGAGACGGGGACGTCCTCCGGATCGCGCGGCAGCATCACCTCCCGGAAGAAGTCGAAGATCGACGACTCCATCGCGGGGTTCCGGCGGCGTGCGCGGCGGACCGCGCGCTCGAGGGCGGCGCGATCGTCGGGGGCCCATCCGCGCCCGTCCACGTAGGTACGATAAATGGGAAAACAGGCGACGACCTCGCCCAGCATGTCGCGCAGGCTGTTCAGCGTGAAGTCGCGCGACCGCCGGTTGCTTTCGCCGATGCGATCGAGCATGTGCGCGAGCACCGTGAGCTCGCTCGCCATCGCCGTGTCCATGATCAGCCGCTTCGCCACGTACAGCTGGTCGTCGAAGCTCTGCGTGCGGCCGGTGACCTTGGCATAGACGCGCCGCATGCGCCGCGCGTTGGCCGACTGGACGAAGAGGCCGTTCACCTGGTTCAGGAAGTTGTATCCGGTCGTCCCATGCACTGGCCAGCCCGAGGGCAGGCGCTCGCGGGAGGACAGGATCTTCTCCGCCACCACGTACAACGGAGCGGATCCCTGGGCGCGCGGCACCCCCCACGCGTCGGCCGCCAGGGCCTGCAGCGTCTCGAAGTACTTCGCGGGATCGAAGAGGCCGTCCGGATGATCGATCCGCACACCGGTGACGCGCTCCTCGCGGATGAGCGTGGACAGCAGGCGGTGGATCGAATGGAAGACCTCGGGATCCTCCACCCGCAACCCGGCCAGCGTATTGACGTCGAAGAAGCGCCGGTAGTTGATCTCGTGCGACGCGGTCCGCCAGTACGCGATGCGGTACGCCTGTTCCTCGAGCAACTCGTGCAGCGGATCGAAGGACCTCGGCTGCCCGGGGACGCCGTTGAACTTCGCGAGCACCCGGTCGCGTTCGGCCGGCGGACGGTCGTAGAGCGCCCGAAGCTCCGGCGCGTGTTGCGTGTTGACCGGCAGACGGTTATCGCCGTACGCGAGCGTCAGCTCCCCGCCGGTGAACTCGAGCTGCAGCTCGCCGCGTTCGAGCACCTGTCCGTACTGATCGCCCAGGATCGGGAGCAGGAGCTTGCGGCGCAGCTCCGTCTTGAACGGGTTCCAGTCGATGGCGGAGTAGTGGGCGGACGGCGCGTCCGGCCCGTAGGCGAGCACGTCGCTCCACCACGGGGTGGTGGCGGTGCTGATGCCCATGTGATTGGGCACGAAATCGACGATATGCTGCAGGCCCGCCCCGCGGACCGCGTCGGTGAACGCCGTGAGCGCGCCGGCGCCGCCGACCTCCGGGTTGATCGCGTTGTGATTCGTCACGTCGTACCCGTGCGTGCTCCCGGGTTCCGCGGCGAAATAGGGGGAGGTGTAGACCGCACCGATGCCGAGGCGCTGGAGATAGGGCACCACGTCGCGCGCGGCGCTGAGCGGGAATCCGGCATGGACCTGCAGCCGGTAGGTGCTGACCGGCACGAAGCGCGGCCGCTCCATCTATGCCGCTCCGGCGAGCACGACGGCGCCCGGGCGCCGGACATCGATCCCGCCCCGGCGCAAGTCGATCGCCGGCGGGCACGGGTCCCCGGCGAACGCGCGGTCCTCGGTGTCGAGCACTTCCGGCGTGAACGCGCCCCCGTGAAGCTCGTGCAGCTCGTCCAGCTCGCAGGTCATCCGAGCAGCTCCGTCAGGCCATGGAGCGGGATGCGTACCCACTCGGGGCGGTTGTTCAATTCGTAATTCAGTTCGTACACCGCCTTGTCGATCAGGAACAGATCGATCAAGCCGGCCCGCTGCACCGGATCCGCGGGCACGAACGGGGCGCTGCCGGCGGTGCGGAAGTACCCGTCGAGAAACGCCCCGGTCGTCCACTCTTGCCAGGCCTTTGCCCACGGCTCGAGCCGCGCGAACTCGTCGGCCCGCCCGGCGCTGTGCGCGAACAGCGCGGCGTAGGCGGCGTAACTGAACGATCGCAACATTCCGGCCACGTCCTTGAGCGGGGATTCCTTCTGTCGCCGGGCGCCCAGCGCGCGCGCGGGCTCCCCCTCGAAATCGAGGATGTAGAAGTCCCCCTCGGCCCAGAGGATCTGGCCGAGGTGGTAGTCGCCGTGGACGCGGATTCGGGAAACGGTGCCACCGGGGGCGCCCGCCGCGCGCGGGTCGAAGCGCCGGCGCAGCGCCGGCTCGGCGCGGGCGACGAGGCCGCGAGCCGCGGCCACGAGCTCCGCCGGGATGCCGGTGACGTCGGACGCGAGCAGGCGCCGCGCGCGGAGCAGCTGTCCCGTCGCATCGGCCACGACCCGCGCCACGTCGTCGCGCGTCCAGGGTTCCGGCGCGAACGCGGCCGTCGACGTATCGGAGGCGAGGGCCAGGTGGAGCTCCGCCGTCCGGCGCCCGAGCAGATTGGCGCTGTCGAGGTACCCGCCGGCCGCGGACGGGCGCGGAGCCTCCTGGCCCTGCGGGATTTCGTCGTAGAAGCGACCGAGCTCGCCGAGCGCGTGGGTCCATCCATCCGCCTGGGCGGCGATGTGCTGCTGGACGATCGCCAGGTGGGTGACCGGTTCGCCGGCCGCCTCGTATTCGATGACGGCAGCCACTGGCGGCGCCCGCCTGAACGTGGTGCGCGTCGTGAGCTGTTCGCCGATCTCGACGTCGGGGTTCGGGCCGTTCTCCACCCGCCGGAACAGCTTGAGGATCAGCCGGTCGCCGTACGCGATCGACGTGTTGCTCTGCTCCGTGCCGAGGCGCCTGGGCGCGAGCGGGCCGTCGCCGCGCAGCTCGCCGAAGGCGGGGGTCCGGCGGGCGCGGACCACGCCGCGCTTGGCGCGAAACGCCGCCTGGCCGTCGAGCGCCTCGAGCAGCGCGTCGGCGGCGCGATCGTCGGCCGCGCCGTCGATGACGAGCCCCTTGCGCGCGCCGGTGACGCGCGCCAGCGCGACCTGCGGCGTGTTCGCGAGGAGCGCGTCCGCCGCCGGGCCGGTGATGACGGCGAGTGGCACCATGTACCGCTCGGCGGCGCCCTCCTCGTAGTCCACCTCGACGATCGTGATGAAGATCGGGTGCTGGCCCCTCTGCAGCAGACCCCAGTCGAGGAAACGGGCGGACCGCACCGGCCGCGCCTTGCCGCCGAACCAGCGCTGGCGCTGCAGGAAGGGCACGAGCGACTCGCGTTCGATCAGCGTCCGGACGTTGCCGTCGAGGAGCGTGTCCCAGGCCACGCCCATGAAGAAGGCCGGCAGGGCCTCGACCGGCGCCGGGGCCTCGGGCGCGCGCAATGAGGCGATCGGCAGCGGCGCGAGCTGCAGCCGGAACCAGTAGAAGTAATAGGGCGGGAGTGTCAGAAAGTACGGCAGCTCGCCGATTTTCGGGAACTCGGTGAGCCCGAGCATCTCCACCGGGGTCATGCCGGCGAACGCCGACAGGTCGAGCTCCACCGGCTGCACGGTCCGCGAGAGGTTCGCCACGCACAGCACCAGATCGCCCTCGTGCCGCCGCACGTAGGCGAGGATCTTGCGGTTGGCCGAGGGCAGGAACTCCAGGGTGCCGCGGCCGAACACCTTCGACTGCTTCCTGAGCGCGATCATCCGCCGCATCCAGTTGAGGAGCGAGAAGGGGGAGCGTTCCTGGGCGTCGACGTTGAGCGCCTGGTAGCCGTAGACGGCATCCATGATCGGCGGCGCGTAGAGTTGCGCGGGATCGCTCCGCGAGAAGCCCGCGTTGCGATCGCCGGTCCACTGCATCGGCGTCCGTACGCCGTTGCGGTCGCCGAGATAGATGTTGTCGCCCATCCCGATCTCGTCGCCGTAGTAAATCACCGGCGTTCCCGGCAGGGAGAAGAGCAGCGAGTGCAGCAGCTCGATGCGGCGGCGGCTGTTCTCGACGAGCGGCGCCAGACGGCGGCGGATGCCGACATTGATCCGCATGCGCGGGTCGGCCGCGTAGGCCTGGTACATGTAGTCCCGCTCTTCGTCGGTCACCATCTCGAGCGTCAGCTCGTCGTGGTTGCGCAGGAAGAGCCCCCACTGGCAGTTGTCGGGAATATCGGGCGTCTGGCGGATGATCTCGGTGATCGGGTGGCGATCCTCCTGCCGCAGCGCCATGAACATCCGCGGCATCAGGGGGAAGTTGAAGGCCATGTGGCATTCGTCCCCGTCGCCGAAGTACGGCCGCACGTCGGCCGGCCACTGGTTGGCCTCGCAGATCAGCATCCGATCGGGGTAGCGCTCGTTCATCGCGCGGCGGATCTTCCGCAGGACCTCGTGCGTCTCCTCGAGATTCTCGCAGATGGTGCCTTCGCGTTCGATCAGATAGGGGACGGCGTCGAGGCGCAGCCCGTCCACGCCGCGATCGAGCCAGAACCGCATCGTCTGGAAGACCGCCTCGAGCACGCGCGGGTTGTCGAAGTTGAGATCCGGCTGGTGGTGGAAGAAGCGGTGCCAGTAGTAGGCATTCGCCGTGTCGTCCCAGGACCAGTTCGACGTCTCGGTGTCGGTGAAGATGATCCGGACGCCCT
>JANOJK010000827.1:0-2420 GCA_031408165.1 Acidobacteriota bacterium
GAATTGAGAATTTGGGAATCGGGAATTTGGGAATTGGGTAATTGGGTGACGTCACGGGACGACTTCTTCACGAAGGCACGAGGCACGAAGACACGAAGGACCGTTGGTTATGCTTTGTGCCTTATTGACTTTGTGTCTTAGTGGTTGTCGCCGTAACGTCGTTCACTCCTCGAAGAATCGGGTAATTGGGGAAGCGGGTAATTGGGAATCGGGTAGCTGAAAGGCGCGAAGTGATCCGAATCGTCCAGGGGAGTGAGACCGAAGCTGTCGCGGCGCTGCTGGATCGGGCAGCGAGGCGCAACCCGGCGTTCGAGCGGCGCGTCGCGCGCATCGTGAGCGACGTGCGGCGGCGCGGGGACGCGGCGCTCTTGTCGTATGCGAAACGCTTCGACAGGCTGTCGGGTGACGTCGAGGTCACGCGGACGGCGATGGAGCGCGGCGCGGCGTCGGTGCCCTCGGACGTACGGCGCGCGATTGCCGCCGCGGCGCGGCATATCAGGCACGTCGCGCGTCGGCAGGTGCCCAGGGGCTGGACGGCGACCCCGGTGGCGGGGGTCACGATCGCGCAGCGCGTCACGCCGCTCGACCGCGTGGGGTGTTACGTGCCGGGCGGGCGCTACCCGCTCCCCTCCTCCCTGCTGATGACCGCCATTCCGGCACGCGTCGCAGGCGTGCGGGACATCATTGCGGTCTGTCCCAGGCCGGAGGCCGTCGTCATGGCTGCGGCGCTCGAGGCGGGGGTGACGCGGCTCTTGCGGGTCGGCGGCGCGCATGCCATCGCCGCGCTCGCGTACGGGACCGCCACCATTCCGCGAGTGGACAAGATCGTCGGGCCCGGCAACGCCTACGTCGCCGCGGCGAAGGCGCTGGTGGCCGCCGACTGCGCGATTGACTTCTTCGCCGGCCCCAGCGAAATCCTGATCGTGTCGACGACCGGGCGCCCCGCGTGGATCGCGGCGGATCTCCTCGCGCAGGCGGAGCACGACGAGGACGCGCGGGCGATCTTGGTCACGCCGGACGCGCGGCTGGCGCGCCTCGTCGCCGATCAGATCGCGGCCCAGATGCCGGTCGCCGGTCCGGCGCGCGCCGCACTCGCCCGCAACGGCGCCATTGTCGTGACCCGCAGCCTCGACGAGGCCATCGCACTCAGCGAGCGGATGGCGCCCGAACACGTCGTCTGCGACTCGGCGGCAGTGGCGGCCCGGTTGACGCGCGCCGGTACGGTGTTCGTGGGTGCGGCGAGCGTCCAGGCCTCCGGTGACTACATCACCGGATCGAACCACGTGCTCCCGACGAGCGGCGCCGCGCGCGCACGAGGCGGCCTGAGCGCGGCGGACTTTGTCCGTATCAGCACCGTCCAGACGCTGTCACGATCGGGATTGAAGACCGTGGCGCCGCATGCCATCGCGCTCGCCGAGGCCGAGGGGCTTCGCGCCCATGCCGCGTCGATCCGGATCCGGGGAGTGCATTGATGAGACTTCACCTCAACGAGAACACCGCCGGCTGCTCGCCCGCGGTACTCGACGCGCTCCGCGCGCTCGGACGCAACGCCGCCGGCTTCTACCCGGACTACGACACCGCGCGCCAGGCCGTGGCCGGCCACCTGCGGATCCCGGTCGATCATCTGCTGCTGACCAACGGCCTCGACGAAGGGATCCTGGCCGCGGCGGCCGCCGCCTGTCGCGACCACTCGAGCGGTGTGCCCGAAGCGGTGGGCGTCACGCCGGCATTCGACGAGTACGAGATCAGCACCTCCGCGGTCGGCGGGCGGATGGTCACAGTACCGCTGGATGAAGACTTCGAGCTGCCCGCGGACGCGATTCGCGCGGCGCTGACGCCCCGCACGCGCATCGTGTTCCTGGCCAGTCCGCACAACCCGAGCGGACGGACGGTCGCGCTCGACACCCTGCGCGCGATCGCGAAGGACGTCGCTCCCGCGATCCTGTTCGTGGACGAGGCCTACGCGGATTTTTCCGGTGACACGCTCATCGATAGGGCCACGCTCGCGGCCCTGCCCAACCTGATCGTCGGACGGACTTTCTCCAAGGCGTACGGGCTGGCCGGCCTTCGTGTCGGGGTCGTCGTGGGCACCCCCGCGACGCTCGCGCCGCTCGGGCGAGTGGTTCCGCCGTACAGCATCAACGCCTGGGCCGCGGCGGCGCTTCCCGTCGCGATCGCGGATCGCGCCTACCGCGACTGGTACCTGGCGCAGGCCGCGGCGTCGCGCGCCCTGCTGACCGACGCATGCGGACGGCTTGGTCTCCGGACATGGCCGAGCACCGCCAACTTCCTGCTCGTGCGTGTCGGCGACGCGCCGGGTACCGTGAGGGCGCTGGCGGCGCGGGGCGTGACGGTCCGCGACCGGTCGAAGGATCCCGGATGCGAACAGTGCATCCGGATCACGGCAGGTATCGTCGAGG
>JANOJK010000834.1:0-8321 GCA_031408165.1 Acidobacteriota bacterium
TTGAAGAATTTCGGCAGCTTCCCGCGATGCTCGGCGACGACGCGCGCGAGCGGAACGGTCAGATCGTAGCGCAGGGCGAGATCGGTCTCGCCGGACGCCCGCCCTCGAGAACATCGAGACGCTGACCGGGAAGTACGGGGAAGAGGGCAACAAGCTCATTTACAAGGTGCTGCGTCGCGGGGAGGGGGAGGCGTCCGGCGAGACCGATCTCGCCCTGCGCTACGATCTGACCGTTCCGCTCGCGCGCGTCGTCGCCGAGCATCGCGGGAAGCTGCCGAAATTCTTCAAGCGGTACCAGATTCAGCCCGTGTGGCGCGCCGACCGTCCGGCGCGCGGCCGGTTCCGCGAGTTCTACCAGTGCGACGTGGACGCGATGGGCTCGACCTCACCGGTGGTCGAGGCGGAGCTCTGTGCCGCGGTGACGGACGTCCTGATTGCTCTTGGGTTTGACAAGTTGGACGGCGGTTTTGTCCTGCGCCTCAATCACCGTGAGGTGTTGCGAGCGCTGCTCGTGAACGCAGGGGTTCCGCCGGACCAGCAGGCTGGTGTGCTGGTGTCGCTCGACAAGCTCGACAAGATCGGCGAGCAGGGAGTATTCAACGATCTCGCGACGCGCGGCATTGACGGCGGAACCACCACTCGTCTGTTCAACTGGCTCAATGCAGCCTGCCCGGGAGACTCGCTCGAGTGGCTCGAGAAAGAATTCAGCTCTCTTGGAGACCCCGCGGCTGCCGGCTTTGCGAATCTCCGCGCGATTCGGGATCTCGCGAACGTGACCGCCGCCGGGCGGCATTTGAGATTTGAGCCCAGCCTGGCTCGGGGTCTGACCTACTACACCGGCGCCATCATGGAGATCTCGGTCCCTGGCATCGGGAGTCTGGGCGGAGGCGGGCGCTACGATGGTCTCGTGGGAATGTTCAGCGGAGAGGACATCCCCGCTTCCGGATTCTCGCTCGGCCTCGAGCGCATTCTCGTGGTCATGGCGGAACGGAACATGTTCGAGGGAGAACTCGCCGAGTCCGGGCCTGATGTCCTCGTCACCATCTTCGACGAGGATCTGGCGGGCGAGTCGTTGAAACTCGCGGGTGAGCTGAGGGCCGCCGGCCTGAGCGCCGAGACGTATCCAGCCGCACTGAGAGGCGGGAAGGATCTCGGCAAGGCCTTCAAGTATGCGGACGCACGGCAGGCGCGGTTCGTCACGGTTGTCGGTCAGGATGAATTCAGGAATGGCGAAGTGAAGATCAGGAACATGAAGACCGGAGATCAACAGGCCATCGCCCGTGGCGCTGTCGCGGACGTTATCGCTGCCGCCTCGCGCCTCGCGCTTCGAACCTCGGACCTCGCCTCTCGCCCCTCGCCCCTCGCTCCTCGGGCCTCGGACACAGCATGACCGTAGAAGCTCTCGGCTCGCTCGCGCGCACCCACACCTGCGGTGCGCTCACGCCCGCGGACGTCGGCAAGGACATCGTGCTCCTCGGCTGGGTGCACCGCGTCCGCGATCTCGGCGGCGTCATGTTCTTCGACATGCGCGACCGCTACGGCCTGACGCAGGTCGTCGTCCGCGACGAGGCGCTGGCAGACACGGCCAAGCGCCTGCGGCCCGAATTCGTCGTCGGCGTGATGGGGCGCGTGGACCTCCGCGCGAAGGACGCGGTGAACCCCAAGATCAGGACCGGGGAGATCGAGGTCGCGGCGCGCGAGATCCGGCTGTTGAACGACGCCAGGACCCCGCCGTTCCCGATCAACGAGGACACACCGGTCTCCGAGGAGATGCGGCTGCGTTACCGGTACCTCGATCTCCGCCGCCAGCGGCTGCAGCAGAACATGATTCTGCGGCACAAGACGACGTTCGCGGTGCGGCGGTACTTCGACGAGCAGGACTTCCTCGAGATCGAGACCCCGATCCTGACCAAGTCGACCCCCGAGGGGGCGCGCGATTATCTCGTCCCGAGCCGCGTGCACCCGGGCGAGTTCTTCGCGCTGCCGCAGTCGCCGCAGATCTTCAAGCAGATCCTGATGATCGGCGGGATGGACCGCTACTTCCAGATCGCGAAGTGCTTCCGCGACGAGGACCTGCGCGCGGACCGCCAGCCGGAGTTCACGCAGGTCGATCTCGAGATCTGCTTCGCGACCGAGACCCTCGTCTTCGCGATCCTCGAGCCGTTGATGGGCCGCCTGATGGCGCTCGTCGGCCGCGAGGCGCCCGCGACGTTCCCGCGGATGCCGTACTCGGAGGCCATCGCGCGCTTCGGGTCCGACAAGCCGGACCTCCGTCCCGGAATGGAGCTCCGCAACCTGTCGGAGCCGTTCGCGGCCTCGAACTTCTCGGTCTTCCGCGGCGCGATCGACGCGGGCGGCGAGGTCCGCGGGTTCGTCGTGCCAGGCGGCGCGCGCTACTCCCGAAAGGATCTCGACAACCTGATCGAAGAGGCGAAGCAACTGGGCGCCGCCGGGCTCGTGTGGGCGCGCCAGGGGGAAGGGGGCGTGCAGAGTCCGGCGCTCAAAGCCGCGGGCGAGGACACGATCCGCCGTGCGCTCGAGGTCGCCGGGGCCGGGCCGTCGGATCTGTTGCTGCTGGCCGCCGGCGCGCACGGTCCCACCGCGCGGATGCTCGGACAGTTGCGCCTGAATATCGCAAAGCGGGAAAACCGGCTCGACCCCAACCGGTTCGAGTTCCTCTGGGTGGTCGATTTCCCGATGTTCGACTGGCTGGAAGAGGAGAAGCGCTGGGAGTTCATGCACCATCCGTTCACCGCGCCGCTCGAGTCCGACGCCGGCCGGCTCGAGTCCGACCCGGGCAGTGTCCGCGCGCGCGCCTACGACCTCGTCCTGAATGGCAGCGAGATCGGAGGCGGGAGCATCCGCATCCACGATCAGCGGCTGCAGAAGCTCATCTTCAAGCTCCTCGGCATGTCCGACGAGGAAGCCAAGGCACGATTCGGGTTCTTCGTGGACGCGCTGGAGTTCGGGACGCCTCCGCACGGCGGCATCGCGCTCGGCCTCGACCGCATCGTCGCGATCCTGGCGGGAGAGCAGTCGATCCGCGAGGTGATCGCTTTCCCGAAGACCGCGCAGGCCGTCGATCTGATGTCGGGCGCCCCTTCGGTCGTCGACCCGAAACAATTGAAGGAATTGCACATCCGCACGCCGTGACGCGGCGTGCTACACTTTTCCAGGGTCAATTCGCTGCCATAAAGGGAGTTACCTCAATTCCAACCTCTGTAATCCGCAAGATTCAGATCCCCGACGAAGGGGCTGAGTCGTTGTTCGGCACCTACGACGAGAACCTCAAACAGCTGGAAACGCAGTTTGGCGTCCGCATTCGCACGACCGGCAAGGAGCTGATCGTCGAAGGGGAGCCGGGCGATGTCGCGCGCGCTGAAAAAGTGCTCGACCAGCTGGCAGGCCTGATGCGCGGCGGCTACCGCCCCGCGAAGGGTGACGTGAAGACCGCGGCGCAGCTCGTCTCGCAGGACGAGAACGTCGAGCTGTCGGATTACTTCCTCAAGTCGGCGAGCAAGTCCGCCGGCAAGCGGCAGGTCGTGCCGAAGAGCGTCACGCAGAAACGCTACCTCGACGCGATCGAGCAGCACGACATCGTGTTCGGCATCGGCCCTGCCGGCACCGGAAAGACGTACTTGGCGATGGCCCAGGCAGTGTCGTTCCTCCTGGCCAAGCGCGTCAGCCGGATCATCCTCGCGCGCCCGGCGGTGGAAGCGGGGGAAAAGCTCGGGTTCCTGCCGGGCGATCTGCAGGAAAAGGTGAACCCCTACCTGCGGCCGCTGTACGACGCGCTCTACGACATGATCGAAACCGAGCGCGCGGAGCGGCTCCTCGAGCGCGGCACCATCGAAGTCGCGCCGATCGCGTTCATGCGCGGCCGCACGCTGAACGACGCGTTCGTCATCCTCGACGAAGCGCAGAACACGACGTCTGAGCAGATGAAGATGTTCCTCACGCGCCTGGGCTTCGGTTCGAAGGCGGTCATCACCGGCGACGTCACGCAGATCGACCTGCCGGTCGGCCGCACGTCGGGGCTCGTGGAGGCGATGAAGGTCGTGGGGCACGTCGAAGGCATCTCGTTCGTGCACTTCGACGACAAGGACGTGGTCCGCCACACGCTTGTCCAGCAGATCGTGAAGGCATACGAAGCATTCGGTGGATCCCGGTAGTCGGCCGCGGATAGCGCGAACGGGATCGCCACGGATGGCACCCGTCCGGCCGACACGGCCTGCACGGATCAACGTTCTGGTGACCGACGGGCAGGGGCGCGCGGTGCGCGCGCCTGGCCTGGCCGCCTGGCTGGCGGAGGTCGCGCCGGCGCGCGCGCGCGGCACCCTGGCGATCGCCATTGTCTCCGACGCCAGAATTCGCGCGCTGAACAAGCAGTTCCGGCGCCAGGATCAGGCGACCGACGTCCTGAGCTTTCCATCAGCCGATCCCCGGTCCCCGGCTCGCGGTCCTCGATCCCCCGCCATTGATCGTCGGGAGCTGGGCGACATCGTCATCGCCTCGGGCGTGGCCCGCCGGCAGGCCGCCGAGGCGGGGCATTCGTATACGGCCGAGCTGAAAATCCTGGCCCTGCACGGGCTCCTGCACCTCCTGGGTTACGATCACCACGCGACGGACGACGAGGGCCGGATGGCGCGGCTCGAACGCCGGCTGCGCGCCAGGGGGGGCCTGGGTGCCGGCCTCATCGAACGGGCGGGCCCCCGAAGACGCACATGATTCCGCTGACGCTCTTCCTGCTCGCCATGGCGGCGGTCTACGTGGGGACCATCGAGACGGCGTTCAGCGCCCTCATGAAGCTCTCACTGCGGCTGATGGCCGAGCGGGGCCGCGACGACCGCCTCGGCTATTACCTCGACGATCCGATCCAGTTGTTCGTGCCGGCGCGCCTCCTGCTCGGCCTGATTTTCTCCCTCGCGACGGTCCTGCTCGCGGTCGTGACCGGCCGTTCCGGCATCAACTTCGGCTCGCTCGCGACGCTCCTCGCGTGCGTCGCGGTCTACATCGTCATCTGCGAGCACCTGCTGCCGTCGATCATCGTCCGGCGGAACCCTGAGGCCGTGCTGGCGGCGCTGCTGCCGTCGTTCGGCGTCATCGCGCGCGCCATGTCCCCCTTGTGCGGCGGTCTCGTGCGCCTGCTGACGAGTGGGCGCCCGGAGCGCCTCATTACCGCGCAGGAGCAGAGCGAAGAAGAGCAGGGGGACGCCGCCCACGCCTACCTCGAGGCGGGGGAAGGACAGCGGCTGATCGAACGGGACGAGCGCCGGCTGCTGCAGTCGATCGTGGACTTCGGCGACACGCTCGCGCGTGAAGTGATGACGCCGCGCCCCGACATCGTCGCGATCCGGATCGACACCACCGTCTCGCAGTTGCGGGCGCTCTTCCGCGAGCAGGAATACTCGCGGTTCCCGGTGTACCAGGAGAACCTCGACAACATCCTCGGGATCATCCGGGTGAAGGACCTGTTGAAAGTGGACGCGACCACGACCGACGACCGTCCCATCGGCCCGCTCATCAGGCCGACGACCTTCGTACCGGAAACCAAGCGGGTGCCGGAGCTGCTCAAGGAATTCCAGCGCAAGCAGGTACAGATGGCGATCGTCGTCGACGAGTACGGCGGGACCGCGGGTCTCGTCACCATCGAGGACCTCCTGGAAGAGATCGTCGGCGAGATCCGCGATGAGGACGACGTGGAGTCGGAGCCCGTCGTGGAGGAGGGGAACGGGTCGTACGTGTTCAGCGCGAAGGTGAGTTTCGACGACTTCCGCCAACGCCTCGAGCTGGCGGTCGAGCCAGAGGGATTCGAGACCGTTGGTGGGTACATCCTCACCAGTCTCGGCCGGGTTCCAGCCGTCGGTGAAACCTTCGAACTGGACGGCCTGGTCGTGGAGGTCCTCGAAGCCGAGCGGCGTCGCATCCACAAGGTCCGCATCCGGAAGCCACTCGCAATCCTTAAACCCTGATAACCTAATCCCTGATCCCTGATCGCTGATCCCTAATCCCGGATCCTTTATCATGCATCCCGAATCCCGCATCACGAACCCCGAATCCCGCATCACGAATCCGAATCGCGGCGGCCCGCCACGCGGCGCCGCTGACACGGTGCGCCGATCCCCCGGTACCCGCGGATTCGCGATCGGCGATCCAGGATTCGCGATTGGGGATTCAGGAGTCGCGATCAGAGATTCAGGAGTCGCGGTCGGGGATTCAGGAGTCGCGATCAAGGATTCAGGATTCGCGATCGAGGATTCAGGATTCGCGATCGGGGATCCGGGATCAGCGATCAGGGATCAGCGATGAGAGCCGGCTATGTCTCGATCATCGGGCGCCCGAACGCCGGCAAGTCGACGCTGCTCAACCGGATCATCGGCGAGAAGATCGCCATCGTCTCTGACAAGCCACAGACGACGAGGACACGGATCCTCGGCGCGAAGAACTACCCGGCGGCGCCGGCCTCTCCCGAGCGCCCGCTGGGGGCGGACGCGGGTCAGATCATGTTCGTGGACACGCCCGGCATCCATCGGCCGCTGCACCGGATGAACGTGCGGATGGTTGACGCGGCGGTCGAGACCCTGCGTGAGGTGGACGCGGTGATGCTCGTGCACGACGCCTCGACGCGGCCGGGACATGGCGATCATTACGTCTCGAAGCTGCTGACGGACGTGACGATCCCGGTCGTGCTCGTCCTCAACAAGATCGATCTCGTGGCGAAATCGAGGCTGCTGCCGGTCATCGCGCAGCTGCGCCAGTGGCGCGAGTTCACCGACATCGTCCCGGTGTCGGCCGCGACGGGCGACGGCGTGGAGACGCTCGAACGCCTCCTGCTCGAGAAGATGCCCGAGGGGCCGGCGTTGTACCCGGAGGACTACCTCACCGACCAGCCGCAGCGGGTGCTCGTGTCCGAGACCGTGCGCGAGAAGGTCCTCCACCACACGCACGACGAGCTGCCGTTCTCGACGGCGGTCATTGTCGATCAGTACGACGAGCCGGAGCGTCCCGGCGGCCTCGTCAAGGTGTACTGCACCATTTTCGTCGAAACGGAGTCGCAGAAGCCGATCGTCATCGGCCGCGCCGGGTCGATGATCAAGCAGATCGGCACCGAGGCGCGCAAGGAGCTCGAGGAGTCGCTGCAGTGCAAGGTCTACCTCGACCTGCGCGTGAAGGTGAAGTCCGACTGGCGCGACGACGAGCGCGTCTTGGATGACTTGGGGCTTCCTCGGAAACGTTGAATGCTGAATGGTGAAGGCTGAAGGTCCTACTGCCTTCGCGAGACCTTCCTATTTGGTGGAGCTGCTTTTTTGTTCTGCTCGCGTCTTCGCTTCGCTGTCTTTTGGGACGCGGTAAGAATTGCCACGATCTCGTTGGCTTCCCCCCGCAGTTCCTGCACGCTAGCTTCGGTGGCGATGTCTGTGGTCACCAGCAGCGTGAACCAGAAGATCGTTTCGTCCGATTCCTCTATGGCGATGCCGATCTTCGAAATGAACTCGCTGGTTGAGCGGCCTCGAGAGCACGCCCAGTAATTCGCGCCGGTGGATGCCGCCGAGCGTCGGAGCTGCGTGGCAATTTCTGCTGCCTCCCTGGTTCGCGGCAAGAGCCGACAGAACCGGATCACGTTGGTAGCAAAGAGGATGGTGCGATCTCTGAGATTCCATGGTTTCTGCATGCGGAGAGCGGCACAGTCAAATTCCGGGCCAGAGAATTCAACATTCAGCATTCAGCATTCAGCATTCAACATTTCCCAGCATTTCCCTGGAACCTTTCCCCCTCTCAAACTGAATACCCCCAGCGGGCGTCAAACCCGCAGCGATGACCGAGTCGGACGAGGAACTGATTGCGGCCGTGGCCGCCGGGAACCGCGAGGCGTTCGCGGTGCTGTATCGCCGGCGGCGCCCGGACGTCTACCGGTTCGCGCTGCACATGACGGGCGCGCCCGCGCCCGCGGAAGACGTGGCGCAGGACGTCTTCATGACGGTGATTCACGAGGCGCGGCGGTACACGGCGGGACGGTCCGGCGTCGTCCCCTGGCTGCTGGGCATCGCGAGGAACCACGCGCGGCGGCGGCTGTCCGCGCGGCGCTTCGACCCGCTGCCCGACGCGGGGGGGGAGCCGGGGGTCATTCTGGATCCGGCGGACGGCATCGCGCACGCAGAGGAGGTCGCGGCGCTGCGCCGGGCCCTCGGCAGCCTGCCGATCGCGTATCGCGAGGCGATCGTCCTGTGCGATCTGCAGGAGCTGAGCTACCAGGACGCCGCGGCGGCGGCGGGATGCGCGATCGGGACGGTGCGGTCGCGGCTGCATCGCGGACGGCAGAT
>JANOJK010000849.1:0-4350 GCA_031408165.1 Acidobacteriota bacterium
CCCGAATCACTTCTACGGGACCATCAACTGCAACGGCATCAACGCCAAAGGCGAGATCTGCGGCGTGACGACGACGAGCGGGATGGCGTGGAAGATTCCGGGTCGCCTCGGCGATTCCCCCGTGCTCGGCGCCGGCCTCTACGTGGACGGCGAGATCGGCGCGGCCGGGTCCACGGGGCGCGGCGAGGCCAACCTGTTCAACTTGACGTCTTATCTGGTGGTCGAAGCGATGCGGCGCGGGATGCACCCCAAGGACGCCGGGATGGAAGGCTTGAAGCGGATCAAGGCGAACACGGTGGAGAAGCGCCTGCGGAAGGCGAACGGCGATCCGAACTTCAACATCAACTTCTACGTGCTCAACGCGCAGGGGGAGTACGCGGGGGTGTCGATGTACGACGAGAAGGACAACGTGAACTACGCGGTGTGCACCGAGGCAGGCGCGAAGACGATGCCCTGCGAGCCGCTGCTGAAGGGCACCGCGACCGAGTAGGGCAGGCTTTGGGCTTTGGGCTTTGGTCGCCTTCGTCGATCCGGTAGCTTCCGCCTTCAGGCGGAAGGAGGCCAGCGTCGATGCTCCAGGATCTTCGGTATAGCGTCCGGGCTCTTGCGAAGCGTCCGTCGTTCGCCGCCGGGACGGTCCTCGTCCTCGGCCTGGCCGTCGGCGTGAACACCGCCGTCTTCAGTCTGATCAACGCGCTGCTGCTGCAGCCCCTGCCCGTCCGCGCGCCCGAGGAGCTGGCGTTCGTGTACCACAGCGACGAGCGCGGTTACATTCCGTATGAGTGGTATCGCGGGCTGGCGCAGATTCCAGACGTGTTTACGGCGCTGGCGGCCCGCGGTGGTGACGTTGGCCGGCTCCGGCTCGGTCTCGACGTCATTCCGCTGCAGGGTGAGTCGGTGACGCCGAACTATTTCGAGGTGCTCGGCGTCGCGCCGAGGGTCGGCCGCGCGTTCGAAGCCGCCGAGGCATCTCCAGCGGCCAGTCCGGTAACGGTCATCAGTGACGCGCTGTGGAAGTCGCACTTCGCAGGGGATCCGCAGATTCTGGGCCGCTCGCTTCGCATTGACGTGGGCAGCCTCTATGGCACCCGCTACGCCACCTGGCACGACTACACGATCGTCGGCGTGATGCCGCCGGGATTCACCGGTACGGGAAATCCATGGCAGCCGGCCGATTACTGGGTGCTGCTCGAGCAGCGGTTCGCCGACATCCGCGCGGCGCGCGGGGATCACGAAAAGCTCCAGTACCGCCAGGCGTCGCCGATCGGGCGGCTCAAACCCGGGGTTTCGCTCGCGCAGGCGCGGTCCACCGTCGAAGCGGCGGCCGGCGACATCGTGCGCCAGTCTTCATTGCAGATGAAGCCGGGCGAAACGTTTCGCCTGCTGGCCGGACGGCGCCTGCGCCTGCCATTCCAGGGCGCGTACTTCATGGATATGCCGCGCATCACGGCGACGCTCGGCGCGGTCGGCATGATGCTGCTGATCATCGCGGGCGCAAATCTCTCCGGGATGCTGCTCGCGCGTGGGGTGTCGCGCCGCGCGGAGATTGCGATTCGTCTGAGCCTTGGTGTCGGGCGTCTGCGCCTGATGCGGCAACTGCTGACGGAAAGCGCGATCGTCGCGATTGGCGGAGCGTGCGCGGGCCTCCTCATCGCGCGGCTTCTCGTCGCGGCCGCGCTGCACGGATTCCCCTCGCAGATTCCAGGCAGCGGGGGCGTCGCGTTTGCGCTGGACGTTCCCATCGATCGCAGAGTGATTGCGTTCGCCTTCTTCAGCGGCCTCGCGACCGCGATCGTCGTCGGTCTCGCACCGGCGATTCAGGCGATCCGCGTGGATCTGCTCCCCGCGCTCGCGGGTGCGACGTCAACATCGAGCCGTTCGCGTTCCCGGCTGCGCCGCCTCGTGCTCATTCCGCAGATCGCCTTGTCGCTGGTGCTGCTGCTCGTGACCGGCGTCTTCGTCCGCACCCTGCTTCGCCTCGAGATGGCGCACCCTGGCTATGACGCGGAACATGTCGTGACGCTCGACGTTCAGCTTCCGCAGGAGTCGGTCGACCCGAACCAGCATCTTCAGGAAGAAAAGACGAGGACGCGAGAGATACAGGCGCGGATCGTCGATCGGCTCGCCGCGATCCCTGGCGTGGTGAGCGCGGCCGTGACGGAGTTCCCGTTCGACGGCGTGCCGCTCGCCGCGGGGGGCACGTCGATCATCTCCCGTGCCGATTACGAGACCACCAGGCAGCATCGGGGCGTGACGGCCGGACACGTGTCGGCCGATTACTTCAAGACGCTCGGCATCCCCGTGCTCCGCGGACGAGTGTTCGACGCGCGCGATCGCACCGAGCCGGCGAGAACGGTGATCGTGTCGGAACGGCTCGCGAACGAACTGTGGTCCGGGATGGATCCTGTGGGGCAGCAGCTCGCTCAGCACCGGGCTGACAGCATCTATCCCATTCGCTGGCTCGACGTCGTCGGCGTCGTCGGGTCGGTGACGAGGCCCACCGACGAGTACCCGCGACCGGTGTTCTACTTGCCACTCGAATCCACGCCGCTCATGGGCATGACATTTCTCGTGAGAGGCGAGGGCAACCCGGCGGAGCTCGTGGCCTTTGCGAAGCAGGCAATTGCGTCGGCCGACAGCTCCGTGATCGTGGCGCAGGCGCGGCCGCTCGGGGAGATTATCGACGGCGTTCGCTATCCCCGGCGCTTCAGCGCCGGGCTGCTCGGCGCGTCCGGCACCGCGGCGTTATTGCTCGCCGCGATCGGCGTCTTCGCGCTGATGTCGTACGCGGTCGCGCAGCGGGTCGGCGAGATTGGCGTCCGCATGGTCCTCGGCGCGCAGCGCCGCGACGTCATCCGCTTGATCCTGAGGGACGGCGCCGGGGTCGTCGTGGCCGGAATCGCGATCGGCTTCGCGCTGGCGTTCGCCGCCATCCGCTACGCGTCCCACGCTATCGTTCCGCTGCCGGACGTGGACGCCGTTACCTTTATCACGGTGCCCGGCCTGCTCGCGCTGGTGGTGCTGCTCGCGTGCTACCTGCCCGCGCGCCGCGCCGCGCGCGTCGATCCGCTGGTAGTGCTTCGCAATTCCTAAAGCCCAAAGCCTAAAGCCCAAAGCCCAAAGCCCAAAGCCCAAAGCCCAAAGCCCAAAGCCCAAAGCCTGAGATGCGCCGCGCAATTCTCCTCGCCGCCCTCCTTCTCGCGGGCGGCACACAACTGAGCGGCGTGCGCGATGAGCCGTCACTGAAGGACGTCATTCGCCGCATGGCGGCGTACGTCGACGCCTACGGCCAGAAGGCGTCCATCGTCGTCGCGACCGAGCACTATACGCAGCACGTCACCGGCAGCCGCCCGTCGGCGTCGGGCGATCGCCGCGTCACCGTCGCCGACTTCGCCATCGTCAAAGCCGAGGGGCTTGGCGGCTGGGTGGGTTTCCGCGACGTGATCGAGGTCGACCAGGTCAGCCTCACGGACCGCAAGGATCGCCTCCTCCAGGTTCTCACGAGCGCATCGGGCAGAACCGACGAAGCAAGGCGGCTCTCCACCGAGAGCGCCCGGTTCAACATCGGCCCTGTCCTGCGCGATTTCAACGTGCCGACGTCTGCGTTGTTCTTTTTCACCTCGCACAACCTCGATCGATTCAAGTTCAGTCGCAAGGGCGTCGCGCCGGAGGGCACCTGGGAGATCGCGTTCCGCGAAACCGAACGCCCCACGCTGATCAGGACGCCGCAGGGACGCTCCATCCCCTCACAAGGCAGCGTGTGGGTGGACGGCGCGACCGGCATCGTCGTCCGCACACGGATCCGGCTGACGGAGTTCGGCGCACCGGTGTTGCACGGCCCGCGTGAATCCGGGTCCGCGGAAATCGACGTGACATACAGCCGCGTGGCTGCGCTCGACATGTGGCTGCCGGAGGTCATGACCGAGTCGTACGAAAGCGTCCGGGGCGCGGCACGGGACCGCACGACGACGGAGGCGCGGTATACCGACTACCGGCAGTTTCAGACGTCGGGGCGGATCAAGTGAGTACGCAAGGCGCGAGGCGCGAGGCGCGAGCAGAAGTAAAGCGAACAGCTGATGTTGGACGAGCACAATCTGCGCGGCGCGTTGAAGACGCGTGTTCTCCCAGGTTGTGGCCGAAGCGCCAACCGTGGAGTTTGCGGCGTAGTCGGTGCAGAAGGGGAGCGTCCGGGTCTCGTGAACCGAAGGGACGATTTCAGAGAGGGAGGAAGCGCACTTGCCCCTCCCATTCGCCCTCGAAGCTGCATTCGGCCAGGAGGATCAGATCCTCGATAGCCTGTCCGACAGGAGCAACGGACTTTACCTCGAAGACCCCTGGCATCGGCTGACC
>JANOJK010000858.1:0-10688 GCA_031408165.1 Acidobacteriota bacterium
ACCTCGGGCTTGAGCGCCTTGATGTACGCGCCCATCCCGGCGATCAATCCGCCGCCGCCGACCGGCACGAACACGGCGGCCAGGCTCGGGCTCTGCCGCAGCATTTCGACGGCGATCGTGCCCTGCCCGGCGATCACCAGCGGATCGTCGAACGGGTGCACGAACACCATGCCGGTCTCTTCCGCCAGGCGCTCGCTGTGCTGTTGCGCCTCGGCATACCGATCGCCGAACAGCACGACGTCTGCGCCAAGCGCCTTGACGGCCTCCACCTTGATCTCCGGCGTCGTCCGCGGCATGACGATGACGGCGCGCAGGCCCAGGCGTTTTGCGGAGAACGCCACACCCTGCGCGTGATTGCCCGCGCTGGCCGCAATCACGCCCCGCGCACGCTCCGCTTCGGACAGCCGCGCGATGCGGTTGTACGCGCCACGGATCTTGAAGCTGAAGATCGGCTGCAGGTCCTCCCGCTTCAGCAGAACGTCGTTGCCGAAGCGGGCCGACAGCCGCGGCGCCAGGTCGAGCGGCGTCTCGCGCGCGACCTCGTAGACACGGCTCGTCAGAATCTCCCGCAGCAGTGCGTCCATCATCGGCACACCGTCGGCAGGTTCGCCGTGTCAGACGTGCGCATCGTCACAGAAGAAGCATCCTTCGACCCGGTGGCCCTCGGTGGCGTGTGGTGGCTGCCGCGCGCGGCGTGGGGTCGTCACTGGCGAGGCCTGAGGAATCCGCTCTCGGCGAGCCATTCCTCGAATCGCACCATCCAGCGGCCGGCCGGACGTGTGTTGCTCGCGCGGAGGCCGAAACCGTGGCCGCCGGTGCCGTAGATGTGCAGTTCCGCCGGTACACCGGCGCGTTTGAATCGCAGGTAGGCCTCGGCCAGACCTTCAGAGATGTCCGGGCGGTCGTTGTAGGCCGCGGCGAGGAACACAGGGGGGGACGCCTTCGTCGGTTGGATGTCGCCCGATCGGCCCGGATAGATCAGCGCCTGAAAGTCCGGTTTCGAGCTGTGCCGATCGAGTGGATCGGCCGCGCCCGCATCCCCAGCCTCGACGCGAGTGCTCGCCATCGAGACCAGTTCGCCGCCTGCGGAAAAGCCGAGCGCGCCCACGCGGCCCGGGTCGATCCCCCACTCCGCCGCCCGGCTTCGGATCAGCCGAAGCGCGCGCGTGGTGTCGGCGTACGACTCGACCTCGATGGTGTAGGTCGAATTGGCCTCGCGCGCGAGCCTGTGCTTGAGGACGAACGCCGCGATGCCGCGATCCCTCAACCACTCCGCGACGTTGTATCCCTCGTGCGTGATGGCAAGCATGCGATGCCCGCCTCCGGGGATGACGAGAATCGCCAGGCCAGTGGCGGTGTCCCTGGCCGGCAGGTAGGGCGTGATGCTCGGGTTGTGGATGCCCGAGACGCTCAGTTCGCCGCTGGCGGAAGTGGTGACCACGTCCTTCATCGGCTTGCCTTCGGATCCCGGTGCCCCCAGCGGCCAGAGCGGGATCTCTGGGGGCCGGTCTGACGCGCCGAACGAGGCGGTCAACATGAGCATGACCAGCAGGGTTCTGACGAGGTTCATGGATTGCCCTCTCTATGTGCGAGTCGAGGGTGAGCGGTCGGACATGGCCACGGAAGGATGGTGAACGGCGTCCGCGTCAGTACCGGCACGCCTGCTGGTTCGCTTTGACGAAGTACGTCTTGTAGTTCGAGGCTTTCGGATCCATGCAGCCCTCGAGATTGAGGAGCTCGATCTTGCGGAAGTCGGTCGGCGCGGTTTCCGCCTGGATGGCGATGTAGCCGGACTTCATCGGCGTGCCGTCGATCTTGACGGCCGGATCGACCGGCGCCACCGAGCCGCCGCCTATCTGCGGCTTGGTGTACTCGAGGACCGTCCGCCCGTCGACGATATGCCGGACCACTTCGTCACCGTGCACTTCCACTTCCACGCGCACCCACTGGTCGCCGTCGTAGGTTTTGGACGTGGAGTTGGTGCAGTGCGGGGTGTGCAGCTGGCCGTTCATGACGACGTTCGAGCCTGGCGTGCAGAGATTGGCGGTGGTGCGCGGTTTTCCGTCGCCGTGCCCGCCGAGGAGCTGTACCTCGATGGAGATCGGGAAGTCCTGATCCTTCAACATCGTGGCCGGGCTCTGGCAGTGCAGCATCAGGCCGTTATTGCGGATCGCCCAGGCCGGACCGCCCGCCACCTGTTCGCCGGGAAACCGGTACTCGGCGGCGATGCGATAGTACGAGAATGGCTCCTTGTAAAAGATGTGCCCGAACTCGCCGTCGAAGCGCGTCCACTTGTCGTAGCGCACCTCGAGCAGGCCATTGTTGACGCGCACGGTGTTGTTGAAGTTCTCCCCGAACTCGTGTTTGGTGAACTTCGGCGTCCATCCGTCGAGGTCGCGACCGTTGAAGAGTTGGATCCAGTCGCGCCGGTTGGGGTCGTTCTGCGCCGGGGCCGGGGTCTGCCCGCGCGGGCGGGCGCCTGCGAGAGGAACCAGGGTCACTGTCAAGGCGGCCAGGGCGACCCAGCGCCCAGCCAGGTTCCAACGATGGTTCGATGTCGTCATGAGCGGATCCTATGACAATACTGCTCCCGCTGATCATTCAGGATTGATGGGGGGTAGGGGTGGGGTTCGAGGGGCGCCGGGGCCACCGGCGGGAACTCCGACTGTGGGTGGATCGAGCCTCACGCCGAAAGATTGCCAGTGATGTCGCCAGCGCTCGAATCCGCTATCTGAAGAAATCCGCGAACGAGCCGTGATCGAACAAGTCCTCCGGCTTGACGACCTTAGTCTGCCGGAAGCCGGAAGGCCCCTGCTGGGCCGGCGCCGATCGGCGGCGTTGCCAGCCTGAATATCTGGCGCGCTCGACCTGGCGGTTGATCCACAGCTCGTGCATGACCTCGCGGAATCCTTCGGCGCTGGCATCGGGCAGAAGTGCGCGCAGATCCCACGCCTCGTAGCAGCGATCCGGTTCCATTCGATCGAGGATGAACCGGGCGTCTTTGGTCAAGGCACGCATGATGATTCTCGAAGAGGGAAACGGTCGTCGGGAGCCGGCATTTCCAGAGAGCACAAGAGATGCCAGCCGGCCGGAGCCCGGCAGATTGCTTGTTTCCTGTTATGACGGCCGTGACGGGATTCTGGCCGGAGCGTGCGACCAGAAGTTCGAGGATGTGCCGTCGCGGTGTCGGCGCCCGCCGATCTATTGCTTCGCCATGCGTTCAATCACTGCGGCAGGAACATCGGGTCCGAGAATGTGCCGCAGCGCCACTTCCAGCACTTCGTCGCGTCCGCTGCGGATGCCTCGAAGGGTCGGCTTCGCTTCGATATCGGCGACGATACCGATGCGCTGCGTGGGTCGCTTGTCAGGATAGAACACGCCGATCCCGCTGATCATGGAGCGCAGGCCGCCTGGCAACGGGATGGCCGACACGTTGCCGTCGGCGCCGGCCGTCGTGCTTCCCACGACCGTCGCATTCGGCGCGGCGCGGAACGCCATCGTCGTGTACTCGGCCTGGCTCTGGGACACCTCGTCGACCAGAATGACGATCTTCCCCGTGTAGCGCGGGGCCGTGGGCTCCAGTGTGAGCGGGACCCCCCGCCAGTGAAACGCGCCCGGGTTCGTCGGGTCTCCCGCCGTGAATCGCGCGAACGCGGTGGGCCGCTCCACGAGCCGCGACCCGAGCGCGAACACCACGAATTCCGACGGGTAGTTTCGAATGTCGATGATCAAGCCCTTGGTGCCGGCTGCCGATTCAATGTACGAGGCCGCCTGCGCCACCTGCACGGACGAGAGCTTCAGATAGGCAACCTCCGGCGACAGCTTTCGAAACGTCTCACCCCGATGATCGTGCGTGCGTCCGGCGCTCGCGCCCGCATCCGACTGCGGCGTCCGCTCGGCTTTCAGTTCCTGCGTCTTGCCGTCGCGGGAGACGGCAAGCGCCGCCGATCCGCAGGCGCCGCGGGTCATCGACCGCGCGATGTCGCGGAGGCGCGTCGGCTGATTCGACGCGGCATAGTACGGCGACCATCGCTCCACGAGTTCCGTCACCGCGACCCCATCGATCGCGGTGACGATGTCGCCAGGCTTCAGACCCGCGGCGGGAGGCGCCGCCGCATCTCGGAATCCGGTCACAACGGCCTGATTCTCGATGAACCGCAGCGTGACCGGGATCTGGCAGGGACCGGTGGGCGGCCGCACGTCGAGCGAGGTCCACAGGTTGGCGTGCGTGTCGTGAACTCGAGCGATGAGCGCGATCATCTCGCGCTTGTAGGTATCGCCGTCGTTCGCCATCGCGATGCGCGGGATGAACGCGGTCAACTCGTCATCCCAGCTCCCTCCAATCACGTCGCGATACGGAAACCAGTATTCGACGATGTTCCAGAAGCGATACAGCGCGAGCAGCTGATAGCCCGCATCGGGCAGCCGCAGCGCGGCGTACGACAGCTCGTGGTCGAAAGAGGGATTGCCAATGTTGGGCACCAGCGAGAGGTAAAACTGCCGTTGCTCCGCCGGCCTGTTGCGGTGAATGCGGCGCAGGGTCGGGCCGAGCTCGGCTCCAAGCACCTCGTCGGTCAGCCAGTTCAGGGACGGCCGCAGGTGAAGTTCCGTGTCGACGAGGGTCGCGCAAGGGCCGCACGGCGGCACGGCGCCGAGACCGGCAATCCACTGATTGATGGCAGAGCGTGCGGCGGCACCATCGGCCGCGGTCAAAACGCGCGGAAGAATGCGGAACAGCTCGTAGTCCCAGTGACGTTTCCCTGAGGTGACGACGGGATGGTGGTACTTCAGGAAGCCCCACACCTTTCCAAGCATGGCCAGGTTGGCGACCTGGATCTTCGTCAGCGCACTCAGCGCGATCCCCGAGCCGCCGTCGAATTCCTTGTCGAGATCCACGACGGTCTTGGGGAGTTCCGCGCGCGGCACATCGGCGATCGGTTTGCCGTCCACCAGCAGACGAAGATCGTCCGCCCACACGCGTCCCGTGCCGGATGCAAGGACGCCGAATACCAACCGCTTCGCCTCTCTGTTCAGCGGAAGCACGATGGAGTACTCCGTCCATTCGGTCGTCCCTGCCAACTGACGCGCCTGCATATTGTCGAACGCGATCGACCCGGCGTCACCGTCTTCGCGCATCCAGAGACCTGCAAAGTTCGAGATATCTTCGGTGCGCAAAAAGCCGCGCAGCTCGAGCCGTGCCCCCGTGAAATCGATCGGGATTGTCTTCGAGACTGCGGTAAACGCCCCCGGACTCGTGTCCTTCCGCTCGATTCGCAACGCCCACCGGCCGCCGTGCACGATCTGTCCGTCCACTGCAAACGTGCCCGCAGGTGCGCCATTCCAATTCTTCGGGATGCCGCCGACGTGCCCCGCCTCGAAATCCAGCAGGCCCGCAAGCTCCGGTCGGACCGCAGCAGGCTGTGACTTGGGGCCCGGCGACGCCAGCATCACCGAGAGTAGACAGGGCACGGCGAGTAAGGATCGGATCATGATGAGCATTGTCGTGTTGCCAAACCGGACCATCTCGGGTTCGCCGCAGGCGGACGCGAGTCAGATTCGCCCAGAGGCGGATGCTACTCAAAACCCGCTTAGGAAGCTATCCGCGAAGCGTCCGGCCGGGAAGATCCCGGGCAGCGAAGTGACGCTGAAACGCAATCGCGACTGCGGGCATGGCGCCGATCGGGCGACGCCGCGTCGGCCGGCCGGCGGTAGTAGCTCGCATTCAACTCGGCCGAACGAAAGTGCGGGAGGTAGTAGTCGAGGCGATGCTCGGGCGCGAGTCCGCCCGGATAGAGTACGCCTGCCCAGTGCGAGTAGCTCCAGCCCGAGGTTCCGATGTGGATCGCCACGGAGGGATTCTGTCACGACGACCCAGTTCGTTGCGTGTCTTCCGCGCGATTGGCTAATCCAGCCGGAGCGCGACGGTCGGCTCCACGCTGAGCGCGCGGCGCGTCGGGACGACGCACGCGAGGAGGCAGACGCCCAGCATGATCATGGAGTAGGCAACCACGATCGCGAACTGCCCGAGCGAAAGGTCACCCGAGAGCCCCGGCATTTCGGTTTCGATCGTAGCGGCGAGCGCGATGAGCCCGCCGCCGGCCACGACGCCGAGTCCGACCTGAATCAGCGGACGCCGGAAGATGGCCGCGATGACACGCGCGCGGCTGGCGCCCAGGGCCACGCGGACGCCGATCTCCCGCGTGCGTCGCGCCACGATGAACGACAGCACCGCGTAGATCCCGGAGAGCGAGAGCAGCAGCGCGACGGCCGTCATCAGCATCGTGATTTTCATCCACAGCTTGACGAACCAGAGAAGTTCCTCCAGGACCTGGTCGACCGGCTGCCACCCCCCGAGGCGGAGCGCCGGATCCACGGCGGCCGCGATCGCCCGAACCTGGGGGACCAGCGTCATCGGATCGCTCCGACCGTGCACCAGCATGAAGACCTGGTCGAATCGGTCCGGGGTCGCAGGAAGGTACATCCCCGCGGCGCGTTGCTTCGCCGTGGGTGAGCCCATCCCGAGCTCCTTCACGACGCCGACGATCTCGATCCAGGGATTGGGGCGCTTCACGGCGGGATCCTTCGGATCCTGCGCGAATCGCACCTGCTGCCCTATGGGATTCCGCCCCTGCAGCACCTGCTCCACGAAGCCCTGATCGACGATCGCGACATTCGCACCGGGCCCGAGATCGGCGACAGCGAAGGCGCGCCCGGCGAGCATCGGCGTCTCCAGCACGTCGAAGTATGACGGCTCGATACGGCCGACGTTCGCCCATCGGCGCGGCCGCCGGGCCTCGCCGCCCGCCCCGGCTTCTGACCCAGGCGCGACGGTCACGTCGTCCGGTAGCTCGATGCGGTCCCACGGGCGGTCCGGCACCCGGGGAACCCAGTCGGCGAAGGTCACCCCCGCAACCCCTGGCTCGGCGGCCAGGCGGCGGCGCAGCTCCTGGATGCTCGACGCGAACGCGGCGCGCTGCGCGGGGCGGTCCGCATCGCCGTTCGCTCCTGCGACGGCCGGAGTGTCCATCCCCAGCTGCACCGCCAGATACTCCTCCGCGGCGAATCCCGCGTCGAACGTCCGGATGTGGCGCAACTGCCCCTGCTCGACGTAGACGACCGCGGGGAATGCCACCGTGATGGCGACCTGCAGGACGATGACGACGGTCCAGATGCCGCCGAACTGCAGTCCGCCAGCCCCGGCCGTGGCCTGCTTCAGCCTGGATCCCATCCGGCGCGTCACCTTGAGCGCGGGCATCACCCCGGCGATCGCGGAGCCCAGCACCGTGAGCCCGAGCGCGAACAGCACCGTTGCGGGCGAGAGGCTGACGTCGTACCAGAAGGGGAGGCGGCCGAGATTCACTTCGAGGAAGGGCAGTCCCCAGTTGTTCAGCACGATATGAGCGGCCGCGAGACCGATGACCGCGGCCACGCCGCCGAGGACGAGCGCCTCCGCAAACATCTGCGCCACGATCCGGGCGCGGCTGGCCCCCAGCGCCGTGCGCACGGTGAGCTCGCTCTCGCGCGTCGCGGCGCGCGCGAAGAGCAGCAGCGCGATGTTGCTGCAGATCAGGACCAGGAGCATCACGGCGAAGAAATAGATCGACGCAAGGATGCCGATCTCGTCCTGTAAACCCCCGTCCGGCAGCGCGTACGGGGCGACACGCGGCTGAAGCTGCGCGTGGGTGGCGGGCTGCTCGCGCGCGACACGCTGCCCGACCGCGGTCAGCTCCGCCTGCGCCGTGTCGAGGGTCGCGCCGGGCGCGAGCAGGCCGAACACGGAGATCGCAGGCCCGGACCGCGGCGCATGCGCATCGTTGACGATGCGCAGAGGCGTCCACACATCGTGCGCGATCGGAAACGCGAAACCCTCGCGCATCACGCCGACGATGGTCACGTGTTCGGTCCCGAGCTGCACGCTCCTGCCGAGCACAGCGGGCTCACTCCCGAACCGCGTCCGCCAGACGTCGTACCCGATCACCGCGACCGAAGGCGCAGCGGGGCGCTCGTCGGCCTCCATCAACACGCGCCCCATGAGCGGCGTGCCATCCGCCACGCGAAAGGCGGAGGGGGTGATCTCGGCGACCTGCACGGGACGGGCGTCTCCCTCCGTCACAATCAGGTTGCGCGTCACGTCACGCCACGCCCCCAGCTCCGTCATTGACGGCAGCGTCGTGCGCCAGACGTTGAAGTCGTGCAGCGCGCGTGGCTCGGCACTATTCGTCGCGACGTCCCAGTTGCGGATCTGCACCAGGCGGTCGCCCTGGGGCAGCGGCAGGGAGGGGTACACGAAGATCGACAGCATCTGGAAGATGACCGTTCCGACGCAGATCGCGAATGCCATCGCCAGCCCGGCGATGACGGTGAGGCCTGGATACCTCACGAGCATCCGGCCCCCGAGCTTGAAGTCGAGCGAGAGCCCGTCGAACGCGCGGAATCCCTGGACCGAACGTGCAGAAAACATGGCATCTCCTCGGGCGGTGCGCCGGGCGGGGAAACGCTCCGCGACGGCCCCTGCCAGAACGTCCTGGAATGCGATGAGCAGCGCCCACATCAGCGGCGCTGAACGCCCGCGGCTCGCGCGGTTCATCCGGCGCCGGAACAGCGCTTCCATCTCGGGGCCGTACTCGACGCGGAACCGGCGCGGATAAAGGCGGACGCAGCCACGAAAAAGCCTCGTGGCCGCGCTGATGATCACATCGTGGTTCAGCGGGCTACTCATGCGCCGCTTCGCTTGAACAGCCGGAGGCTCCGTGCGGCCAGGACCTGATCCGACAGCCGCGCCGCTTCGGCTGCCGCGACAGCTCTCCCAAGCGGGGAGAGGGCAAAGACCCGCCGGCTTTCGCCCTCCACGGATCGAACCGCGGACGTCAACAGCCCTTCCTGCACGAGCCGGTCGAGCGCCCGGTACAGCGTGCCGGGATTGGGGCTGATCCTGCCAGCCGAGCGTCGTTCGATTTCGATCATGACCTCGTATCCATGCCGCTCACCGTCAGCGAGAGCCAGCAGGATCTCAAACGCGACCGGAGTCAGCGGGAGGAACGATTCGGGCGCTCGACCGAGACGTTTCGTCATAGTGCCATCACGAATTACTCTCTTTAAGCAAATACTAGGACGGCGGACACGTACCGAAGGTTCCCTTGAAACTCACCTCACCTTGTGGCCGCGGCCGGGAGTTCGAGGTGAGCCGCGACCGCAGCAAAGAAAAGGCTCTCGCACGTCTTCGCCGGTCGCCGGATCGGCGCGAACTGCGCGACGCACAGCACGCCGCGCGAAGGCAGTCGGCGCGATCGATAGTCCGGTTGCGACCGGTGCCTGCCGCGTCAATGCTCTGGCCGTTCCCCCTCGGGAGCGGCCTGATACCGGTCTTCCTCGTCCCACTTGCGCCGGCGCTGCGCGCGGCGCCGGCGCGCCGCAATGAAGGCGAGGCAGGCCAGCAGCAGGATGAGTGCCCAGAGCGTCGAACCGCTCGTCAGGGCAGGCAGCCAGTTCGTCCACCGGCGATATGCGCCCCACGCGCGCAAGGCGGCCACGTCGGGTGTTTCACCGGTTTCGAGTACGAACGCGCGCTCGAATGGCACTCCGCGAGACACGTGCGCGGCAACCCGGCCGGGCAGCGTGGCACCGTGACGTCCGCGCAGATCGTCCAGCAGGACTGCCGCCAGCAGGTACGCCAGGGTGGACTCCGACCGGGTGTCGGACCGGAACAACCGGCTCACATCCGCGATTTCAGGATCGCGGAGGCTGGCCACGAGCAGTCGCACCTGATCGGTCACGCCCCAGCCCGATTCCACCGACGTGGCGACGCCTTCGTGAAACCACCGCGGCAGCGGGTGTCCGCCGGCGCGCGCGTTCAGCGCGAGGTGCACGACCTCGTGCTGCATGACCGATTCGAGCGAATCGTACGGATAGCCCGTCGCGCGCGCGGGAAAGATGAGAATCTGTCGCGACCCGAAGGCTTGTCCGATGATCCACGGCGGCGCGTCGCGTGCCTGCAGGTCGCCTTCTTCCAGGAGCGTGACGTGAATATCGGCGGGGAACTCGAGACCGGCGCGGGCGAGGCTGTCGCCGAGTCGCTGCTGATCGATGGCGCGGATACGGGCCGCGGCCCGTGAAAGCGAGGGCGGCGCCTCGACGACGAGTGAGAGGGCGAGCACCGCGAGCCAGGGCCGCACGAAGGCAGCTTACCGGCATTACACTTCGAGAATGCCTGTCAACTCGATTCGCGCCTGGCTCGGGCTGGACCGGCCGGGGACGCCGGAACCGGTACCCTTACGCGACGTGGTGGCCGCTCTCGATCATCTCGAGCCGGCACGCGCCCGCTATCTGGCCGCGTTCGCGTACCTGCTCGGCCGGGTCGCGCACGCCGACCACCATGTTTCGCCGGAGGAAACGCGCGCGATGGAAACCGCGCTCATGAACCATGCTGAGCTCACGCAGGAGCAGGCGATGCTCGTGACGCAGCTCGCGAAGACGAACAACCTCCTGTTCGGCGGGACGGAAGATTTTCTGATCGCCCGCGAATTTGCCGGAACGGCGACCTATGAGCAGAAGCTCGCGCTCCTCCGCTGCGTCTTCGCGGTCTCCGCGTCCGACGCCGCGATCTCGCTGTCCGAGGAGAGCGAGATCCATCGTCTCGCGCGCGAGCTCCGCATCGATCCGCCGGACCTCCTGGCGCTGCGCGTGGAGCA
>JANOJK010001009.1:0-3654 GCA_031408165.1 Acidobacteriota bacterium
TCGCCCCCGCCGCGCTCGAGCGCGGCGCCCGTCTGCCCCTCTCGGCGGGCGGCTGGTCCCTGCTGGTTGCGGTGCTCGCCGCCGGGCTGGTATCGTCACTCATCGCGACCAGGGCAGCACTGCGGGCCCCGCTGGTTGCGGCGCTCAGGGCAGAATAGACGCCGACCGGCCCACGGCTCTCACACGAAGGTCACAAAGATCACCAGGGTCACAAAGAAAGAGTAATTATGTGTGCCCTTGTGAGCTTCGTGACCTGAGTGATCTTTGTGGTTGGTCGTCGACCGTGACAAATACTGGAGTCGATATATATGCATGCTCGCACCATCGCCGCACTCCTCATCGCGTGTGCTGTCGTTCCAGTGGGCGCCGAGAACTGGCCCCACTGGCGCGGACCCTCGCATAACGGGATCAGCGGCGAGAAGAACCTGCCGGTCAAGTGGTCGCCGACCGAGAACATCCTGTGGAAGCTGCCGATGCCGGCCCTGTCGGGATCGACGCCGATCATCTGGGGCGACCGCATCTTCCTGAACGTCGCCGATCCGCTGCCGGACACCGGCCAGGCCCCAAGCCTGCATTTGTGGTGCGTGGATCGCAAGAAGGGCACGGTCCTCTGGCAGAAGCCGATCGGCGGCGGCAACCGCATGCAGCGGAAGCAGAACCAGTCCTCCCCCTCGCCGGTGACCGACGGCACGAACGTCTGGGTGATGACCGGCACCGGCGTGCTCAAGGGGTTCGACTTCGCCGGCAAGGAGCTCTGGTCGCGCGACATCCAGGCCGACTACGGGCGCTTCGGGCACAACTGGGGCTACGGCTCGTCGCCGCTCCTGCACGGCGACTCGCTGTACGTCCAGGTGCTCCACGGCATGCGCACCGACGATCCGTCGTACCTGCTTCGCATCGACAAGGCGACGGGGAAAACGACGTGGCGGGTGGAGCGCCCGACCAACGCCTCCATGGAGTCTCCCGACGCCTACACCACTCCCGCGCTCGTGCGGGTGGGCGCCGCGGAAGAGATCGTTCTCACCGGCGGCGACGTCGTCACCGGCCACGAGGTCGCGACAGGAAAGGAGCTCTGGCGGGTGGACGGCCTCAATCCGTCCAACAACCCGAACTTCCGCATCGTGGCGTCCCCCGTGGTGCACGGGGACCTGATCATCGCGCCGACGCGCGAGCGGCCGATGCTCGTGCTCAAGGCCGGCGGCCGCGGCGACATCACCAAGTCGCACGTGCTCTGGTCGTTCGACAGCGGTCCGGACGTGCCGACGCCCGTGACCGACGGCACGCATGTCTACAGCGTCAACGACCGCGGCATCATGTTCTGCCTCGACGCGCGGACCGGCAAGGAGGTCTACGGGCGCCAGCGGCTGCGGCCGGGCACCTACAGCGGCTCGCCGGTGCTGGCCGACGGCAAGATCTACATCACCAATGAAGACGGCGTGACGAGCGTCGTGAAGGCGGGGCCGGAGTTCCAGGTGATCGCGGAAAACGAGTTCGAGGACTTCTCGCTCAGCTCGCCGGCCGTCTCGGGCGGACAGATGTACTTCCGCACGACGAAGTTCTTGTGGGCGATTGGATCCAGATGACGACATTCGCGATTCTCCTGACTGCACTCGTCATCTCCGCCGCCTCCGATCCCGACTGGTCCCGCTTCCGCGGCCCCAACGGCAACGGCACCGCGGACACCACCGGCCTGCCGACGGAGTTCGGCCCGGCGAAGAACGTCGCCTGGAAGGTCGCGGTCCCGGCGGGCCATTCATCGCCCGTGTTGACCTCGGCACACATCTTCATGACCGGAGTGGACGGCGAGAAGCTGGTGGTGCTCGCGCTGGACCGGTCGACCGGCAAGCAACTGTGGCGGCGCGAGGTGCCGCGGCGAGCGAAGGGGCGGCTCGAGAACGTCAACGGGCCCGCGTCGCCGTCGCCCGTCACCGACGGCGCCGGCGTGTACGCGTTCTTCCAGGATTTCGGACTGATCGCGTTCACGGCGGACGGCAAGGAACGGTGGCGGCTGCCGCTCGGGCCGTTCAACATGTTCTACGGGTTCGGCGCGTCGCCGATAGTCGTCGACGGCACGCTGGTGCTGCCCGTCGATCAGGACACCGGTTCCTACCTGCTCGGCGTGGATGCGAAGACCGGGAAGCAGCGCTACAAGGTCGATCGCCCCGGCGTCATTTCCGGCTACTCCACGCCAACGGTGTACGAGTCGAAAGACGGCGGCAGGCAGATCCTGATCCCCGAGTCGTTCCAGCTCTCCGCATACGACGTGAAGGACGGCCGCCGCGTGTGGTGGGTGCGGGGCCTCGCCTGCGAGATGAAGTCGGTCGTCTCGATCGAGGGGGACACCGCGTGGATCAACGGCTGGGGCTTCCCGCAGAATCAGGTAGGCACCCAGGTGCCGACGATTTCGTGGGAAGAGGGCCTGAAGGTCTACGACAAGAACAGCGACGGCAAGGTCGCGGACACTGAGGTCACCGGCGGTCCCCCCGCGCTCGACAAGATGCTGAGCCCCAAGTACGGGTTCCCGGCGTTCGATGGCGATCGCGACAACAAGCTCGACGCAAAGGAATGGGACGTGATGCGCGCGATGCTCGCCGCGGAAAACGGCCTGCTCGCGATCAAGCTCGGCGGCAAAGGGGATGTCACGTCCGGCGCGGTGAAGTGGAAGTACACCCGCCCGGTGCCGCAGGTGCCGTCGACGCTCCTCTACAAGGGGGTCCTGTTCATGGTCAACGACAGCGGCATCCTGCTGTCGATCGATCCCGCCACCGGCGCCGTGTTGAAGCAGGGACGCCTCAAGGGAGCCATCGACAAGTACTTCGCCTCTCCGGTCGGGGCCGACGGTAAGGTCTTCCTCGTCAGCCAGGACGGCACGGCATCGGTGGTTGACGCGAAGGCGGAGTGGGAGATCCTGTCGGTGAACCCACTCGGGGACGAGGTCTATGCCACGCCGGCGATTGCCGACGGGAAGATCTACCTGCGCACCAGGTCCACTCTCTACGCCTTCGCCGCGAAGCCCTGAACCGCGGCGCGGAAGGCGCGCATCATGGAAGGGATCGCTGCAACACGTGTAGTGGGCCTCGTCGTGCTCTGCCTGTCGATCGGCAGCGCGGCAGTGCGCGCCCAGCGCTACGAGGATTTCACCACGCGGAGGCCCCTCGACGAGGGTCACGTGCTCGTCATCGGGTTCATGGGCGGGCGCGAGTCGTGGGACAATCACCGCCGGGGCGTGCGGAAGCTCGCCCTGAGGCTGCGTGCCATGAACCTTCAAGGCGTCCACGTCGAGACGGTCGAGAACACGAAGCGCCGCCTGGCCGTCGATCTCGTCCGTCAGGCCTTTGACCGCGACGGGGATGACCGGCTGGATGCGCGTGAACGCGCCTCAGCCCGCGTGATCGCCTACGGCCAGAGCTTCGGCGGCGCGGCGGTGGTGAAGTTCGCGCGCGAGCTCGACGCGATGAAGGTGCCGATCCTGCTGACCGTGCAGGTTGACAGCGTCGGACGGGGCGACGCGGTCATCCCACCAAACGTCGCGCGCGCCGCGAATCTTTTCCAGCGGGACGGCTTCACCATCAGAGGTGAACGGGAGATCCGTCCGGAAGACCCGGGCAGGACGAGGATCCTTGGCAATTTTCGATTCACCTACCGCGGGAAGCG
>JANOJK010000946.1:0-1524 GCA_031408165.1 Acidobacteriota bacterium
CGTCGGCTTCGTCAAGCGGCCCGGCCACATCTTCTTGCTCGTCACGCTCGACAAGGCCGGTCATGCCGCCGATTTCCAGTACAAGGATCACTTCACCAGTCCAACCGAGTTCGAGTGGCAGAGCCAGAACCGCACGGGTCAGGCGACCGCGGACGGCCAGGACATCCAGAAGCACGTGGCGCGCGGCATCGCCGTCCACCTGTTCGTCCGGTCCCAGAAGAAGCGCGCCGGCGGCGGCGCCGCTCCGTTCGTGTACTGCGGTGACGTCGAGTTCGTGGGGTGGCGCGGAGAGAACCCGATCACCGTCCAGTGGAGGCTTCCGGAGGCTGTGCCGGCCCGGCTGCATGGTGACTTGGGTGTTCCGGAACCTCCATGGCGAGGCTGATGTCCCCTTATCGGGAGCCTGACGGCGGGCTGTTACACTCTCTTATTACACTCTCTTCGACAGTGATTACATCCTTTCCGGCAGCCGCCGCCACGTCGCGCCCGGCCCCCGTCCCATGCACTCGACGGCCTTCTGCTGTCTCAGCTCGGCCAGCACGCGCCGGATCATGTCCCGGCTCACGGCCGGACAGGCGCGCTCGAGCTCGGCTAGCGTGAACGATCCGCTGAACGCGCTGATCGCAACCTGCACGAGGGCCCGCTTCGCGCCGCGAGGACTGCGGACATTACCGGCCCGGCTCTCGAACTCCCGATACGCCCTTCGCAGCGCCACCGGATCTGCCCTTCGCAGCGCCACCGGATCTGCCCTTCGCGAGGAACGAGATCGTCGAGCTCTGGCTTCTGCATGCTTCCGGTGAGGTCAGTGGGCCATGATTGCATCACGCTGGCGGCCTCGTCCAGCGCAGGTTGATGAGGCCACCCAGCACCGGGCGCGGCCCTGAGTCAGCGAGACCCGTACTGTCGCCTGACGCTCTTGGAGGAGTCGAAACGCATTCCGCCCACGGTTTACAAAAATGTCCATACAAGTGTATAATGTAAACCAACAAGGAGGATCAGTGATCGGTGACCGCCTCAAGCTTGCGCGGACGGCAGGAGGACTCTCCCTCCGGGCGCTCGAAGAGCGGCTGAACGGGCTCGTGACGGCTCAAGCGATCGGTAAGTACGAACGCGACGAGATGATGCCGTCGTCCACGGTGCTGATCGCGCTCGCGCGTGCGTTGGAGGTGTCGGAGGACTACCTCCTGAATGCCGCCAACGTCGAATTGATCGCCGTGGAGTTTCGGAAGAAGAAACTGACGACGACGAAGGAAGACGCCCAGGTCCGCGCCCGAATCCTGTCAGAGGTCGAACGGTATCTGGAGATCGAAAAGATTCTGGCCATCGACGGCCGGCAGCCGGCGATACCACGTACTGCGGTTCGCAGTCTCGACGATGTAGAGGAGGCTGCAGAACACATCGCGGTTCCCGTGATGCGCACGCTCTTCGTCTCGCGCGATGCGGCGCTCGTCGCGCGCGCGCGGGCGGGGCTCATGCAGCAGGCGGCCGCGCTAGCGAAGGCGCCGGCCTCGAGTCTGCGCCGTG
>JANOJK010000949.1:0-3817 GCA_031408165.1 Acidobacteriota bacterium
CCGCGGCGCGATCGGTGCGCGCCGTGAGCCGTGCCTGGACGTATCCGATGGCGAGATCGCCGAGCGCGCTCAGGACCTCGTAGTCCGCCGCTGTGAAGAACGTCCCGGGGTAATCAGGCACGAGCGCGAGCATGCGCTCGAAGTCCTCGACCGCGGCAAGGAACGCCCGGCGCGATCGGGCGCTGCCGATCGCTCCGACGATACCGGCGGCCCTGTCCACGAACATCCCGTGCGCCCCCCTCCGAAACGGTTTACGACGCCTTCGCCCGCAGCTCGGTAATCATCGTGCGCACCTTGCCCGCGTCAGGATAATCGGGCGCCGCCGCCAGCAGCTTTTCCCATGCGGCAATCGCCCCCTTGGGGTCCTGCTTGCCGTCGCGCTTGACGATGCCCACGTTGAACATGGTCTGGCGGTGCTTCGGATCGATGGCGAGCGACCGATCGAGCTGCGCGAGCGCCTCGTCGGCGCGCCCGGCGTAGAACAGCGCCGTCGCCAGGTCGGTGCTGACGCTGACGTTCTTCGCATCCCCGGCGAGCCCCCGCTGGTAATGCGGAATGGCTTCGGCGTACCGGCTCGCATCGTAGAGGCGGTTGGCGAGCTCGATGTTGGCGCGGACATTCGTCGGATCGGAGGCGAGGATGTTGTGATAGGCCTGCATTTCCGCCTCGCTGGCGAGGGCGGCCGGCGCCGACGCTGCCGACGGCGCGGCCGCCACGTGGACCGACCCCGCCGGACTCTGGGACACGCCCACCACGTAGCCGACGATCACCCCGAACAGGAGGCCGGCGACCCCGGTGACCGCGGTGAGGGCTGTGACAGAGTCCTGCTGACGGTATGCCATAAATTGTTGCGCCGCTTTCTGCGTCAAAGGTCTGGGGAAGGAAGGTCCGCCGGCGGTCGCTTGGGTGCACAAGCGTGAGCCAGTGCTTGCTGCGACCGGCGGCGGGGTCTTGCCCGTCCCCACTGCACCCGGTATGCCATGCGCCGGGCGCCGAATACGGCAGCAATCGCGGGCCCCCGGGCCGGTCTCCGGTCCCGGTGCGGAATATCCGGCAGCCGGAGCGGGCATTCTTCCGGCCCGAATCGGGCGGTCTCCCGATTGGCGGACGGGCGCGACGGGCCTATCGTGGGATCAGAAAGAAGGTGGGTCATGCGGAAATACAACGGCGGCGAAACGGTCAAGGCCGGGTTCTACTGGAACCGTGCGAATTGGGCCGCGGAAGTGGTCCCGGCGGCTGGCGGCACGCTCCCGGGCGAGCAGGCGGTGACATACGACCGCATCGCGTGGCCGCTCCTGCTCGTGCTCGCGCCGGTCATGGGCGGGGCGTTCGCGATGTTCCTCCCGTTCATCGGCCTGGCCATGCTCGTGAAGGTGGTGGTCGTGAAGGTCACGGGTCGGCGCGAATCACGCCACGCCGCAGCGCGAACCTGATGAGGTCGGTCCGGTTGTGGACCGCCAGCTTCGCCATCACGTGCTCGCGATGCGACATGGCGGTCTTCACGCTGATGCCGAGGAGCTCCGCGACTTCCTTGTTGCTGCGCCCCTCGGCGACGAGCTTCAGGACCTGCTTCTCACGATCGGTGAGGCTCTCATACAGGTCGGGCTCCGCCGCGACGGCGTCGCCGCTCATGATCTCTCCCGTGACCGCGTCGCGGGCCACGTCCGGATCGAGCACGAGTCCGCCCTTGTGCACGGCCCGGATGGCCGCGACGAGCTCGGCGCCCGCGGCCTTCTTCAGGACGTAGCCCGACACGCCGGCGCGAAGAAAGCGGCGGACGTACTCGGGGTCGCCGTACTGGCTGAGCACGAGGATCCGCGCGTCCGGGCGCTCGCGCCGGATCTCGAGGCTCGCCTCGAGGCCGCCGAGATCGGGCATCGCGATGTCCATCACGATGACATCCGGCAGCAGCGATCGGGCCAGCGCGATCGCCTCCCGCCCACCGCCCGCCTGGCCCACCACGGTGATGTCTCCTGCGAGCGCCAGCAGCGCGCACACGCCCTCGCGGACGATGGCATGGTCGTCGACGATGAGGACGCGGATCGCGCTCACGACGCCACCCTCACCGGCGCCTCGATCCGCACGCGGGTCCCGCGCCCCGGCGCGCTGTCAATCTCCAGTCGCCCGCCCACGAGCTCAGCCCGCTCCCGCATGCCGGCGAGGCCGATGCCCCGCAGCGTATCTTCGTCCGTCGTGATCGCGACGGGATCGAATCCGCGGCCGTCGTCCTCGAGCTCGATCCAGAGACGCCCGTTCGTGACGCCGCCCTGCAGCAGCACGGTGGTGGCGGCGGAATGGCGCACGATGTTCAGGATAGCCTCCTGCACGATCCTGAACACGGCAATCTCGACGGACGGCTCGGTGCGCCAGTCCTCCAGATCGCTCAGCTCGCATCGGACCGACAAACCCGCCCGGCGCAGCTGCGACTCGGCCAGACCCTCGATGGCCGCCGCGAGGCCGAGATCGTCGAGTACCGTGGGGCGCAGGTTGACGATGATGCGGTGCAGCCCCTCGTGCATGCGTTGCACGAACGCCTGAAGCTGCCGCACGCGCTCCGGATCGGCACCGGCGACGCCGGCGTGCAGGGCGAGACCCAGGGCCGTCAGCACCTGGCCCGTTTCGTCGTGCAGCTCGCGCGCGACGCGCCGGCGCTCGTCCTCCTGTGCGGAGATGACCTTGCCGAGGAGCCGCTGGAGTTGCGCCGTGCGCTCGTCCACCCGCCGCTCGAGCTCCGCGTTGGCGCGGTCCGAGGCCTCGATGGACGCTTTCAGGCGCACGCGCATGTCGTCGAGCGAGGCGCCGAGTCGGCCGATTTCATCCGTGCCCCGGCCGATCGGATCCGAGAGGTGGCCGGCGGCCATGCGCTCCGCGGCGCGCGACAACGCGAGCAGGGGACGCTGCACGCTGAGGACGATGCCCCAGGCCATGAGGACGGCGAGTCCCGACAGCGCCGGCGCGAGCCACAACGAGCGCAGGCGGAAGGTGGCAATCGCGGCCCGGCTCGCGCCGGAGTCCGCGACGTGCACGATCCACGGGCTGCCGGGCACATGCGCCCGCGCGCCGGGCCCGGCGTCGTCGAGCAGGTCCGCGCCAACCGGCAGCCGGGCGCTGACGCGTGTGCTGTCAGGGGCGATCACCGCGACCACCGCGCCGCCGCCGCCGTCCGCGGTGGCCGGCACGACGGCAATCGCGTTCGCGGCCTGGCCCGTGACCTCGAACGCGGAGACGAGGTGCCGCCGGGTGGCCATCGACCGCCGGATGAGAGCCGGGAGCCGGGCGTCGGACAGCCGCGCGCGCAGGGTCTCCGGCTCGCACACGAGCGGCGTGCCGCCCGCGTCCGCATAGCACACGCCGTCGGCAAGCCGGAGCTCGCGCGCCGACGCGGCGAGCCGCCGGGGCCACTCGCCGGTATCGGCGGCATGGACTGGCGGCGCGCTGATGGTTCCCTGGAGCGTTTCGAGGTCGAGGATCAGATCCCGTCCGAGAGCGGCTGCGCCGGCGGCGGCGACGCGATCCTGCTCCGCGTGTACGGAGCGATCGAGCTCGAGCAGGCTTTGTCGGCTCAGCATCGACAGCGCTGCCGCGGCGGCGAAAACGCCCGCCCCGGCCAGCGTGAGGACGCGGGACCGAAGCGTGAGGGTCATATTTGTCCGGGGGACTTCGTCCCCCGGAGCCCCCTGACGCCGTCGCTCGCGGGGGCCCCGAGCCCCGCTCCGCTCCGGCGGCTCACGCGCTGCGCGCGTTCGCTCCCGCGCCCCTCTCGCTGTCGCTCGCGGGGTCGAGAACCACGAGAACCTCCAGAACCACGAGAACCACG
>JANOJK010000956.1:0-1568 GCA_031408165.1 Acidobacteriota bacterium
GGGCGGCGCGCTCGCGCATGCGGGTCTTCTGGTTGTGCTCGCTGCGCTCGTCATCGGTCTTGCCCAGCTGGGCGTAACGCCGTGGCTGGCAGCCGCCATCGTCGGCGCAGGCACCATCGGCATCGGCTACATGCTCGTCAGTAAGGGTATCAATTCACTGCGGGGGACGAATGTTGTTCCGACGCATACCGTTCACAGTTTGAAGGAGGATGCGAAATGGACGACACGTCAGGGCGCGTAGCGCGCCAGAAGCAGACCGCGGGGTGGACGGGCGACGCGCCGCCGCGGACGGATCAGACGCTGCCTGAGGAAACCGATCGGCGCGCGCGCGAACTTCGCGCCGAGATCGCCGAGACCCGTGGCGAGATGTCGGAGACGATCGAAGCGATCCAGGAACGGCTCACGCCGCGGAACATCGCCACGCAGGCCGGTGAATCGGTACGGAACGCGGCAACCGAAAAGGTGAAACAGATGGCCAACACAGCAGGGGATGCGATGGATCGGGTACTCGGCAGTTCGTTCATGGACACGGTCCGGGCCAACCCGGTTCCGGCGGCGTTGATTGGTGTCGGCGCCGCGTGGCTGTTAGCAAAACGCCGCACCGAGGACGGCAGCAACGATTACCGACGCGGTGGCTATCGCTCGCCTGAGAGCCTTCGGGGCTCCGGGGCCGATTCGGACGACTACAGCGGGGGCTACCGCTCGGCGGATCGCGAAATCAGCTACGGCGGGCCGAACTACGGCACCGTAGGCACACGAGGGACGTTCGAGGCCGCCCCGGATGGCAATCTCGCGTCTCGCGCGCAGGACATCGCCGGCGACGTGCGCGACGCCGCCCGCCGCACCGGCTACCGTGCGCAGCTGCAGTTCGACGACGTGCTGCAGAACAATCCGCTGGCGCTCGGCGCCGCGGCCGCGATCATCGGGGCGGTCGTCGGCATGTCGGTTCCCCAGACGGACACCGAAAATCAGCTGATGGGCGACGCGCGCGACACCGTCGTCGATCGCGCGCGCGGCCTCGCGAGCGAGGCGGCGGATCGCGTGAGTGAGGCCGCGGGCAACGTGGAGAACCTCGCGTCGCACGTGAAGAACGAGGCGAAGGGCACCGCGTCGCAGCCGGACCAGCAGTGGCGGCCTGCCAGTAGCGCCGCCTGGCCTTCGGAGGGATAGCGCTCGAGTAGGTACGTGGGCAAGGGGCGACGCTGTTGCCGCCCCTTGTCGCGCGTCAGAGCGGAGGGGAACCGCCATGAGGCTGATGAAACGCCCGTCAGGTTGTCACTTTGTCAGCCACCTGCAGTGAGGCGTCGTCGGCCTCGACGAACTCCGACCGGAACAGCTCGATCGTGGTGTCGGCCACACGCATCGTGTCGTAATAAGCGTATCCGGCCACGCCCACCGCGCCGACAACCGGGAGCCATCGCGAGAGGCCGCGCCCGGCGATCCGCCGCGCGACGGGCAGCCCGATCTTCCGAACGGCGACGGTTATCGCATGAGCCGGCGCCTTCTCGATCAGAATCCGCTCACCCATGCGTATGACGAGGCCGCGCACCGTGTGGGCCGCGGCGTGC
>JANOJK010000967.1:0-4883 GCA_031408165.1 Acidobacteriota bacterium
GGTGTCGTCGAAAGCAATCTGTGGAAACCGCTTTGCAGCGGCAAGAGCCGTGAGCTCCTCGATCGGCAGGCCCAGTGTGCGCAGCGTCGCCGCCGACGCGCGCCCGAACGCCTCGTCTCTCCCGAACATCCAGAGCGCGCCGGTCTTCCTGAAGAACCCGCGCTGCCACTTCGCGTCGTGCGCCTGCCAGAGCTGCATCGCGCGCGCGGCCATCCTCGAGTAGATCGTCCGCGCGCCGTAGGTCGCGCGGATGACGCGCGTCTCCCCGCCGGAGCTCGCGCGCGCGTTCCCCGGCCCCCAGGCGTCCACGAGGGTGACGCGCGCGCCGCGCCGCCGGAGCTCCAGCGCCGTCCAGCCCCCGAAGGCGCCCGCGCCGATCACGACAACCCGCGGTCCGGCAGGCTGTGTCGAACCGCGGGCGCCGGACTCGTCAGCCGAGAGCATGACCGGGAGCATCAGTGACGCCTTCAGCACGTCCCTCCTGGTGGTCACGTGTGTCCCCGGCCCGGCAGGTTGCTGAAACAGTGGACGACGCCACGCCGGCAATCACGAAGACACAAAGTCACCAAGCGACAAACACATAGTCGTTCTGCTTCGTCCCTTGGTGCCTTGCTGAACTAGTCGTCTCGTGGTGTCACTCTTCAACACCCTGCCAGCCTAGAAGTAGAACTTCACGCCGAGCTGCATCTGCCGCGCCTGGTAGGCGGAGGTGATCGTGCCAAAGGCGTTCGACGAGCGGTTGCCGTTCGCCGACTGGAAGTTCGTCTTGTTCAGCAGGTTGAACGCCTCGATGCGCGCTTCGATCCGGCGCGAATCGCCGGGCAGGTTGAACGACTTGTGGAGCCCGAGGTCCATCTGGTAGAACGGCGTCGCGCGGGCCGCGTTCCTCGGGGCGTTGCCGAAGGGCCGCGTGCGGTCGGTCGGGACCTCCACCGTCGCCGGGTTCAGGTAGTTGCCGATCCCGCCGTTGGGGGTCAGCGGATCGCCCGTGAGGTTCGGACGGTACGTCACCGTGCCACCCACGCTGGAGGTCGCCGCCGGCGTGTAGGACAGGTTGATCGGCACGCCGCTCGTCATCGTGTTGATGCCGACGACGCGCCAGCCGCCGAGAAGTCCTTCCATGACGGGATTCATGCTCGAGGCGAACCGCCGATCCCTGCCGAACGGGAGCTCCCAGACCAGGCTGGTGGTGTTGTTCAGCGGCTGGTCGTACCCCGACACGCCGAACTCCCCCTCGAGATCGCGGTAGTTCACGCGGCTGTTGTCGCCGTTCTGGACCTCGAGATGTCCGGAGGCGTTGTCACGCGCGCGCGACCACGTGAACGAGTTCAGCAGGTAGAGCCCGCGGCTGTAGCGGCGCTCGACCTTCACCTGCAGCGCGTGGTAGTCCCCCTTGCCGCCGGCAAAGGCCACCTGGACTTCCTGGAAGCCCGGGATGGGGCGGCGCGCCTGGAGCGCCGTGTTCTCGGTCGCGGCATTCGGCCGGGCCTGGTTGAAGTCGCCCAGGATCAGGATGTCGCGGCTCCTGTTCCCCACGTAGCCGACGTCGACGATGAGGTTCGTCAGGATTTCGCGCTGGACCGACGCGTGCCAGCTGCTCACGTTGCCGGTGGGCGTGTCCTTCGGTATGTAGTTCACGCGCACGTTGAGCGGGTTGAAGTTGGCGGGCGTCGTGAAGCCCTCCGGGTAGCCCTGCTGCGTCGTCCGGAAACACGTCGTCGGAGTCGCGTTGCCGGTACAGAACGGCAGGTTCAGCGCCTGGGTGATGTTGAGGCCGACGACGTGCGGGCCGTTGAACGAGAGGAGATTCTCGCCGCCCATCCGGTTGAAGTGGATGTAGCTCATCCCGTAGCCGGCGCGGACGACCGTCTTGTCGGCAACGGCCCACGCGGCGCCGAGGCGCGGCGCCCAGTTGTTGCGATCGGGATTGACGAGCGCGCGGTCGTACACCGAGCCGTCCTTCGCCCCGATCAGCGAGTTGGTCGCAGGGTCGAAGTTGGTGAGGAAGTTGTCCTTCTCGTACTGCGGCGTCGCGAACTCGTAGCGGAGCCCGACGTTGAGCGTGAGCGCCGGGCTGACCTTGATGTCGTCCTGCAGGTAGCCGAAGTGCATGCGCTGGCGCAGGTTGGCGACGAAGGGAGTGATGATCGAGTACGAGTTGCGCAGGCCGAGCATGAAGTCGGCGAGGTTATAGGTCGCCGGATCCGCGGCCGCGGTTGACGGGCGGGAGAACTGGCCGCCGTAGGTGTCGCGTCCGTACTTCGGGTTGAAGTCGTCGATCTGGGTGTTGATCGCCTGGTACTCGTAGCCGGTCTTGAAGCTCTGGCGCCCCATGATCCACGAGTAGTTCACGCGCGGATTGAAGACCGACGGGTCCTGGAACTGGGGATTGCTGTTCTGACGGCCCCAGGTCGTCCACCCGGTGACACCCTGCTCGGTCAGGCCACCCGCGAAGCGCTTGTCCGTCGGGAGACCGGTAATGCCGTAGGCCTCGAGCATGTTGGGTCCGCCGACGCCCGGCGGCTCCTTGCCGGCCTCGGTGCGCGACCAGCCGAGGCGGAACTCGAGCAGGGAGCTGGTGGTGGGAGTAAAGGTGATGCCGCCCGCGACCTGGTCGTTCAGCACATGCAGCTGGTGGTTGCTCGGGCTGCCGGTCTCACCCGGTATCGACGGCGGCTCGAAGTTGTTCGCCTTCCGGTGGCTGACGCGACCGAACGCGGTCATCCGGGAGCGGAACTGGTGGTCGATCTTGAGGTCGAACTTGTTGTTGCGGTTGGTGGCTTCGGGCAGCGAGTCGAAGTTGTTGGAGATGCCCGGGCGTGTCGGCTCCGGCAGGCCGGCCAGGACCTTCCGCGCGAACGGGGTGATGGCGCTTGCGGGAATCACGCCGTCGGCGTAGGTCTCGCCGGTGAGCGGATTGAAGATGGGTTTCCCGAGACTGCCGGCGCGCATGGCGAGGGTCGGGATGCTCGCGAAGGTCACCGCCTTGGTGGTCTGGCGGAACCCCTCGAAATCGGTGAAGAAGAACGTGCGATTCCTCAGGATCGGCCCGCCGAGCACGAACCCGAACTGGTTCCGATCGAACTGGGGCTTGCCGGCGGACGGCTTGAAGAAGCCGACGGCGTTGAGCTTCGTGTTGCGGTTGAACTCCCAGCCGGTGGCGTGGAACGCGTTGGTGCCGCTGCGCATCGACGCGTTGATGACCGCGCCGCCGGTGCGCCCGTACTCGGCGCTGAAGTTGTTGGTCTGCACCTTGAACTGCTCGACCGCGTCAGGCGACACCTGCACGAGCTGATTCGAGAAGCCCTGATTGCTGGTGCCGTAGGAGTTGTTGTCCACGCCATCGAGGATGAAGCTGTTCACGGCACTGCGGAGGCCGTTGACGTTGAACGAGGCGTCGCGCGAATCGGCGATGGCGGACCTGCGGACGCCGGGGCTCAGCAACGCCAGATCCGCGTAATTGCGGCCGTTGAGCGGAAGATTGACGATCTGCTCCTTGGCGATGACCTGTCCGCGGTCGCTCGAATCGGTTTCGAGCAGCTTCGCGGCGCCGGTCACTTCGACCGTCTCGCCCAGGCTGCCGACGGCGAGCGCGAGATCGACTCGCTGGCGCGCGCCGACCGTGACCGCCACGTCCTTCGCCTCGGCAGCCGAAAAGCCCTGGAGCTCGGCGCGGAGACTATAGGTCCCGACCCGGACGTTCAGGAACTGGTAACTGCCGTCCGCATCGGTCACGGCGGTCGCCGTAATGCCGGTCGCGGCGTTCTTCAGGGTCACCGTCGCGCCAGGGATCACCGCCCCTGACGAGTCCTTGACGGCGCCGAGCACGGTCGAGGAATCGAACTGCGCAAAGGCAGAAGCCGGCAGCAGCAGCGCGGCAGCCGCGAAGGCCGTCAGCGTGCGGCGGAGACGGGAAGAAAGAGACGCAAGCATTGATGAATTCCTTTGTTGTGTAGAACGCCGTGGTTACGTCAAAGTCACACGCCCCGGCCGTTTTCGAGAGACGGGCAGAATGCGTCCGGACCGCCGTCCATGTCAAGTCACGAACACGCCAACTTGCGAAGGCCCTCACCCCTCCACGCGGGAGACCACCCTGCCGCCCTCTGCTTGCCGTCGGGTCACGGCCGACGGCTCTTCACAAAGATCGCCATGGGCACAAAAATCACGAAGCTAATTCATTTTCCTTCGTGACCCTTCTTGGCCTTCTTGACCTTCGTGACCTTCGTGACCTTCGAGTTTGGGGGCTGCGCCGAGGCGTGGGATCTGTATCCTCTCTAAGAGAGTCCAAGCAGGAGAGCATAAGGCTCGGAGGAGAGCACAGTGGAGATACCGCGACGTCAGCTCGGCCGGACAGGCCCTCAGGTGTCGGCCATCGGACTCGGCTGCATGGGCATGTCCGATTTCTACGGGGCGGCGGACGATGACCGTTCGATCGCCACCATCCATCGCACACTCGATCTCGGCATCAATTTTCTCGACACGGCCGACATGTACGGGCCGTTTACGAACGAGCGCCTGGTCGGACGGGCCATCCGCGACAGGCGTGACGAGGTCGTGCTCGCCACGAAGTTCGGTAACGTGCGCGCGGAGGACGGCGCGTTCCTCGGTATCAGCGGCCGCCCCGAGTACGTGCGACAGGCGTGCGATGCCTCGCTCGAGCGCCTGGGGGTAGACACGATCGACCTGTACTACCAGCATCGGGTGGACGCGGACACACCGATAGAAGAGACCGTCGGTGCGATGGCCGAGCTCGTGACGGCGGGCAAGGTGCGACACCTCGGCCTCTCCGAGGCCGCGCCGGAAACGATTCGCCGGGCCGCGGCCGTCCATCCGATTACGGCCCTGCAGACCGAGTACTCGCTGTGGTCGCGCGATCCCGAGGA
>JANOJK010000979.1:0-3013 GCA_031408165.1 Acidobacteriota bacterium
TGCGCGCAGCCGACGGCCGCGTCCGGCTGCTGCGGCGCGAGGGCGACCGCGTGCGCGAAGTCACCTCGGAGACCGGATGGCCGACCTATAACGGCGATCCCGGCGGCAACCGCTACACCACACTGACGCAGATCGACAAAGCGAACGTCGCGCGGCTTGCGCCGCAGTGGATGTTCACCGTTCCAGATGCGGGCAGCCTCCAGGGCACCCCACTGGTCGTCGACGGCCTGATGTACGTAACCGCGCCGAACGAGTGCTTTGCGCTCGATGCGGGCAGCGGACGCCAGATCTGGCACTTCCAGCGCCCGCGTACGAAGGGCGCCATCTCCGGGCACGCGAATCGCGGCGCCGCCGTGGCCGGCGATCGCCTCTTCATGGAGACCGACGATGCGCACGTCATCGCGCTGAACCGGTGGACCGGAGCGCTCCTGTGGGACGCGCCGCTCGCGAACTGGCGCGAGAACTACTCGGCCTCGTCGGCTCCGCTGACCGCCGGCAACCTCGTGATCTCCGGGGTATCGGGCGGCGAGCACGGCGCCAACGGATTCGTCGCCGCACACAGCCAGGAGACCGGGAAGGAAATCTGGCGCTTCTGGACGGTGCCCAGGCCCGGCGAGCCGGGATCCGAAACCTGGAAGGGCGCGGGGCCGGCCGATCATCGCGGCGCAGCCACCTGGTTTACCGGCAGCTACGATCCCGGGCTCGATCTCGTCTACTGGCCCGTCGGCAATCCCAGCCAGGAGTACAACGGCGACGATCGCGAGGGGGACAATCTGTACGCGAGCTCCATCCTCGCCCTCGAACGGACGACGGGCCGGCTGAAGTGGCACTACCAGTTCACGCCGCACGATCTGTGGGACTGGGACGCGACGCAGACCTCCGTGCTCATCGACGGCGACTGGCAGGGGCGACCGCGCAAATTGCTGCTGCACGCGAACCGCAACGGCTTCTTCTACGTGTTCGATCGGACCGATGGCACGCTGCTGCTCGCGACACCGTTTGTCCGCAACCTGACATGGGCCAGCGGCATCGGCGCCGATGGCCGTCCGATCAAGCGACCAGGACACGAGCCGACTGCCGCCGGAACGAAGGTGTGCCCGTCACAGGACGGCGCGACCAACTGGTTCTCTCCTTCGTACAATCCGAACACCGGGCTCTACTACGTGCAGACGTTCGAGAAGTGCAGCATCTACACGAAAACCGAAGGCGGCACGTGGGAAGCCGGCAAGCCGTATCTCGGCGGCTCGCAACGCACGGCGCCCGATCCGGTGCCGCAACGCATTCTCAAGGCCATTGACGTCCGCACGGGCGCGATTCGATGGGAGCTGCCGCAGCCGGGGCCCGCCCACTCATGGGGCGGCACCTTGTCGACCGCGACTGGACTGGTCATCTTCGGCGAGGAAGGGGGCGCGCTGATGGCGGCCGATGCGGTCACTGGCGCCCCGCTGTGGACCTTCCCGACCAATCAGACCTGGAGGGCGTCGCCGATGACATACATGTTCGACGGGAACCAGTACGTTGCGGTCGCCGCGGGATCGACCATCGTCGCGTTTGGGCTGAGCGGCAGGGCACCGGTCCCCCTTCGGTGAGGCCAGTCCGGCGGTGCTGGCGTTCGTCGTCGTCGTGCTGGTCGTTGGAGCTGTCGCCGGGTGGTTCACCCCTGCACGGAGAGCAGCGCGGCTCGATCCGTGGGCCGTGCGGCGGTGCGAACGAGATCGGCTGATTTGACGGTTATCGCGACGGCGTGATGAGCAGGATGGCGCCGTTCTCGACCGTCAGCTCGACCCCCGCCGCTGTGGCGGCTTCCTGCAGCGCCGCATCGAGCATGACCACAGGATCGAGGCTGACGCCGAGACGCCGCATGAGGCCCTCGCCCTTCGTGGCGCCCACAGAGAGCACGATCTTCAAGCCACGGCGCTTGCACTTGACGGGCGTCCCGTCCTCGAGCTTCGTGTTCATGGGTTTCAGGTAGGCGTCGACGTAGTGGACGCCGATGCCGGACTTGTCGCCGGTCTGCTGCGGAAGCTTGTCCGCAGCCGCCGGGTTGATGTCACACAAATGGTGCCTCACGTGACTCCCTTTGCCATGTGGAACAGATCCATCGCCTGCCGGAACGCGCGGATGTGATCGGGAGTGCTCCCGCAACAGCCGCCAATGATGTTGGCGCCGATCTCGAGCAACGGCACGACGCCCTTGACCATCTCCTCGGGCGTCTCGTCATAGACGACCTTCATCTCGATCAGTTTCGGCTGGCCCGCGTTGGGTTGAGCCATGACCGGCAGGCGTGTGGCGTGCTGATAACGGATGACCGCCTGACGGGCGCGCTCCATATCCATGCCGGTGCCGCAGTTGAGGGCGACGATATCGGCGCCGTGCTCGTGCATGAAGGTCGCGGCGCGCTCGGGGTCGATGCCCATCATGGTCCGGAACGTCGAGCCGTCGAGCGTCACGTCGTAGGCCATGGATCCGATGACGCACGCGGCGCCAGCCTCACGCGCCGCGATCAGCGCGAGGCGTAACTCCTCGAGACCGGTCTGCGTTTCGATGATGATCGCGTCGGCGCCGGCGTCCACCAGGGCTTGTGCCTGCTCGGCGAACGCGTCCCGCACCTGCGCTTCGGTGAAGTCGCCGTACGGCTCCATCAAGCCGCCGAACGGGCCGATGTCGCCGAGCACGTAGCCGTCCCGGTCGCCGAACGCCTCGCGCGCGATCCGGACTGCCGCGGCGTTGATCGCGACGACCTCGTCGGCGTGCGAATGTCGATTGAGCATGATGCGGCTGCCGCCGAACGTGTTGGTGATGAGGCAGTCCGATCCGGCTTCCACGTACGCCCGCTGAATGGCGAGCACCCTGTCCGGGTGAATGAGGTTCCACGCCTCGCCGCAGTTGCCCTGCTCGAGGCCGGCCAGCATCAGTTGTGTGCCCATCGCGCCGTCGCCCAGCAGCGCCCGTTCAAGAACCGCGTCCTGCAACCGCCTCTTCACGAGCGCTCCGTCCCCTGTCCGGCCTGAAG
>JANOJK010001018.1:0-3925 GCA_031408165.1 Acidobacteriota bacterium
CGCTCGAAAATACGAGCGGCCGTACGTGAAAACGGCCGCTCGAATGACGAGCGGCCGCGGGGGAAAGCGTTTCCGATGTTTCTAAATAAGCGAACCCACCCACGACCGATCGCCGGACGCGCAGGGACAACAACACGTGCCCACTCGGGCGACGGTTGCGTGGCGGCGGGAGGTGAAGGGTGAGGTCATCAGCGTCCGGCGAGTCTAGCGCGCATTTCGCGTCTCGTCAAATCGTGCGCCCGGAACAATTTTGTAGGTCCGCCTGACGCACAGGGGCGGTCGGTGCGGCCGGAATGCGCCGCTCGGTTCGAAACGGCGGGGCCTTTATGAGAACTGCGGCGTCAGACTTGTCGAATTAGGTTGTGTCTTCCCCGGCCGCGGAGTAGGCTCCGTGGCCTCCACCCTGCGATGCAAGGAGTCTGTGTGAAAAAGTTCTGCCTTATGGCGTTCGCGCTCTTGCTGTGCGCCAGCACCGCGCGCGCCGACAACGTCGTCGTCGATTGGAACATCCAGGCTGCGAGCACGATTGGTGCGGGAGCGAGACGAGGGCCTTCGGGGATCTTCGATTTCGCGATGGTGCAGGCGGCGGTGCACGACGCCATTCAGGCGTACGATCGGAAGTACGAGCCGTACTGCGCCGAGATTCGTCACGCGCGAGGGTCCCGGATCGCGGCTGCGGCGGCCGCGGCCCACGGCGTGCTGAAGGCCCTCTTTCCGGCACAGGCCGTGCCGCTGGATGCGGCCTACGCGGCTTCGCTGGCCAAGTACAACGTGACGGGAAATTCCGGAGTGCGCGTCGGCGAGTTGGCAGCCGAGTGCGTGCTCGAACGCCTCGAGGCCGACAATATCGCAAGGGCCGCGCCCGACACCTTCGTTGGCGGCAACGGAGTCGGCGACTGGCGGCCGACCGTGATCGGCCCGACTGGCAATCCCGTGCCGATGACCGCCGGCTTCATTGCGACATTCACGCCGTTCACGTTCAAGGATCCCGCGCGCTTCCGCCCGTCACAAGCGCCGCCCAGGCTGACCAGCCGGGCCTACGCCAGGGCGTACGAAGAAGTCAGGGCGCTGGGGGCAAAAACCGGCAGCAGCCGCACTCCCGAGCAGAGCAACATCGCGCTGTTCTTCACCGAGGGCCCTCCGGGGTATTGGAACCGCGCGATGCAGCGGCTCGCCATCGATCGATCGCTCAGACTCGGTGACAGCGCGCGGCTCTTCGCGCTGGTCAACCTGGCGATGGCCGACTCGATCATCGTCGCGTGGGACAGCAAGATCCTCTTCAACTTCTGGCGTCCGATCACCGCCATCCGCGAAGGGCATCTCGACGGCAACGACGGCACCGTCGGGGACGCTACCTGGGAGCCGTTCGCAGCCACGCCGAACTATCCCGATTACACCTCCGGTGCGAACAACCTGGCGGGTGCGGCCGCGACGATGCTGGCGAATGTTTTCGGGACCGACAGGATCGCCTTCACGCTGAACAGCCTCACGATTGCCGCGCCGAACGACGTGCGTGCCTACTCCAGGTTCTCCGAAGCGGGCGCCGACGTGATCGAGGCCCGCATTTATATGGGCATCCACTTCCGCTTTGCCGACACCGTGGCATATCGGCAGGGTACCGAGGTTGCGAACCGGGCCTTCCGCAGGTTCCTGCGCCCGACTCGCGACCACCACGACTGACGTAGTAGGTGTCGAAGCGATAACCAAAGCGGTTCCGCGGCCGTACGACGGAACCACCCATCTGCCTGCTCGTCGCGACGGGTACGGTTATCTGTCGCGACGAGCCGGATCATTCGGATCGACACCCCGACCTTGAAATGATTCTGGCCTCGGCAATCATGAACTGCTTCCTGATTGTCTCCTCGCAATTCGATTAACGACCCTTGCCATCACGATCGCCACCACGGCCACGGTTTTCCGGCATGAGCCGCACCTGCCTGGCGACACTCGGCACCCCGTTCTGATCGATCACGAACAACATATAGATGCCTGGCACGGCTTGGCCGGCGAATCTGGGCGAAAACACGCGCACCTCACGCTGGCGTGAACGGTCATCCTTCTGACGGAAGGCGAGCTTTACGTACCGGTCTCCGGCAGTCAGGCTATGCGTGTTGTGATCACTGCGCAGAAGCGCGACCGAAGCGATCGGCGCGCCTGTTCCGGACACCTCGATGTCAAAGTGGTCGTGATACTCGATGACGCGTGGCGCGTCGCGAATAACCGGACGCCGGGCCATGGAGCCGTCCTCGTTGAACAGGTAGGGAGGCGAGAAGATCTGTCCCACCGGCACGCCGAGATCGGGGTCACCACGAGGCAGGACGCCGGCGAACGAGCTCGTAAGGGGGAAAGAGGGGTCGTCGGGACGCACGAGCGCCTCGCGATTCTCACCCGCAAAGAACACCGTCGCGTCTGGCAACAGCGTGGCGGTCCCGTGCAGGCCACGAGAGACAGTGGTTCGTGCCAGCCGTCTCACAGACGCCGTCGCGGGATCCATCAACTGAAAGTAATGGCCCTCCCGCTCCGAGAAGGTGCACGGGCGTGTCGTGCCATCCGCCAGAGGAATGTTGCAGCCGTTCGCGGTACGGTTTACGCCCTGGCCGATCAGGATATTGCCATCCGGCAGGAGGGCCACCTTGGTCGTGGCGAGCGGTTGCTGGATGGTTCCCACCGTTTTCCACGTCGGCATCGGGTCTGTGAACTCAATCACTTCTACGGTGCCGGTCTGCCGCCCTGTTGCGTCCTGACCGGAAATCATGAACCACTTGTGAGACAGTGTGCGTCCGTCCTCATCCAGCTCGATGAGGCTTGCCGTCGAACAGCAGTACGGCCGCACTTCGGCGCCCTTGTCAATGAACGTCCAGTGGTTCTTCGCAGGAATCTCGCGAGCGGGATCCTTCATGGCGGCCATGACGTCGAGGCACCAGGTGTTCCCATCCGTGAAGTCTGGAGTCCCGCCGCCCACACCAAACCTGGCGCCGCCCATCTGGCGAACGCCCTGGGCATTGCGGTACGCCGACTCCGCTGTGAATTCCTCGCCGAAGTTCATTTCGCCGTCATAGGTGCAGACCTTCCAGTCGTCGCGTCCCTTGCCGGTCTGGACGATTTCCATCTGGGGATACAGCGGGAAAGCCATGCGCGCGTTCTCCAGCGCAATGTTCCGGTCGGTGACCGGGTCGTAGACCTCGGGCACCACGATGTTCACGCGAGACGCGGCGAACGCGGTATCGCTCTGGGACTGATTGAGACGGCCTTTCGCCACCCGATTGGGATCCGGCGCGATGGTCCCGTCCTGGTCGAACCCGCCGAGGACGAGCACCATGCCGTTCGGCAGCGGCGCCGCTGAGGGATACCAGCGCGCGTAGCGTTGGTCGGAGGGCTCCGAGGGCTGGGTACTTTGCTGAGCCCGCGGGTCGCACCCGGGATAGAACTGGGCATTGGGGTCGAGCGCGAAGAGCGCCCTCCCGAACGGATCCGCCTTCCAGTTCGCGAGCGTACAAGGCTCACGGCGCTTCCGCCATGTTTCAGTTTCCGGATCGAACACCTGAACTTTGTACAAGCCGTTGTTGCTTTGCATGTCATGGCCGCCGAACACGCAGACTTTTCCGTCCGCGAGCGTGACGCGCGCATTGCAGTAGGTGTTGTAGAACAGGTTCTTCGAGTAGCCGTTCTCGGTGAAGGCGGCTCGATTCATCGCGAAGTCGTTCTCGTCCAGTAGCGCGGTGTGAAACTTCCCGCCGTTCCTGAACGCCGCCGGACTGTTGATGTCGAATAACAGCTGCCGTTCCATCGTGCGGTTCGCCGTAATGCGCGTCGGCACGCTCTGGCTCAGCCCCTGCCGCATCAAATACCCGCCGTAGGTGAGCCGCTGAAATGAGTCGTCCGCGGAGCGGTTCGCGCCGAGTGCGAGAAATGGATCAAAGCCATG
>JANOJK010001014.1:0-4376 GCA_031408165.1 Acidobacteriota bacterium
GTCGTCGCTCTTCGGCGTCACTGCGACGAGTCCGGTCCTGCTGGCTGTGGCGTCCATCGTACTCGCCGCGGTTTCCGCTGGCGCGGCCTTCATACCTGCACGCCGTGCGTCCCGCGTGGATCCGCTGGTCGCGCTGAGGGCAGACTGATCCCGTTTGAATGCTGAATGCTGAATGTCGAATGCTGAATGGCGACCCTATATCCCGAGCACGGGGTGCGGCCGGTATGGTTCCTCCAGCCGCTTGCATTCCTCGTCCGTCAGCTTCACATCGAGCGACGCGACCGCCTGATCCAACTGGTCGATCCTCGAGGCGCCGACGATCGGTGCGGTGACGCCGGGCTGCCGCAGGAGCCAGGCCAGCGCGACCTGCGCGGGGGCGACGCCGCGCGCCGCCGCGACCTCAATCACGCGATCGACCACGTCGTAGTCCGCGTCGCTGAAGTACAGGTCATGCGCGAATCCGTCTGATCTGTCCCGCGGCGTGGCGTCTCGCTGGCTGCCGCGCTTGCGGTTACCCGCCAGGAAGCCTCGCGCCAGCGGACTCCATGGCAGCACGCCGATCCCTTCGTCGCGGCAGAGCGGCAACATCTCCCGCTCTTCCTCGCGATAGACCAGGTTGTAGTGGTTCTGCATCGACACGAACCGCGTCCAGCCGTACCGGTCCGCGGCGGCCAATGCCTTCATGAACTGCCACGACATCATGCTCGACGCCCCGATGTACCGGGCCTTGCCGCTGCGGACGATGTCGTCGAGGCCGCGGAGCGTTTCGTCGATCGGCGTGTCCGAATCCCACCGGTGGATCTGGTACAGGTCGACGTAGTCCGTGCCCAGTCGCGCCAGTGACGCGTCGATCGACGCCATCAGGTGCTTGCGCGACAACCCGCGATCGTTCGGGTCGTCGGTCATCGGATAGTAGACCTTCGTGGCGATCACGACCGTCTCGCGGGAGGTGAAGTCCTTCAGGGCGCGGCCGAGCACTTCCTCGCTCTTGCCACGCGAGTACATGTCGGCCGTGTCGAAGAAGTTGATCCCCTGCTCCAGCGCCCGCTTGATGAACGGACGGCCCGCCTCCTCGGAGAGAATCCACGGCCGCCAGGCGGGATCGCCGTACGTCATCACGCCGAGACAGAGACGGGACACCTTCAAGCCGGTCGAGCCGAGCCGCGTGTATTCCATCCGTCGAGATTATCAACCCTCCACGATTCCCGCATATAACAACGGCTCCTTCGGCTTGTCCAGAAACGTAACTATCAATCGACCCTCTTCGTTCCGTTTGGTTCGGTATCCCGGCGGTTCTGCGAACAGACGGCTGACGATCGGCCGCAACAGCCAGTGGCTGAGGAACACCACTTGCAGCGTCAGCAGGAAAGCTGAAAAGACGAGGGGACGAGGCGGCACGGGCCAGTGCGCGAGTCGGAACGGCTCGTATCGGTAGCTCGCGATTCCAACCGCGATGGTTCCGATTAGCGTCAAGCACACCGCGAATACTCCGGCCCACGCCAAGCCCTCGAAACAGCCGGTTGAGTCGCGGAATGGGAGTCCCCTCGGTGAACGACGCGTCGCTGTCGTGAAGCGCACACGAAGAGGCCTCAGCGCGGTGGGTCGCGTCGGCGGTTGTCCGATAGTGCTGCCGACCGAGAGCAGGTAAACTAGCGCGTGCCCCTAACTCCCACGGCATGAACAAGAAGCAGCTCAGCGAGCGCGACATCTGCACGAAGTTCATCACGCCGGCCCTCCGCCAGGCGGGCTGGAACGAGATGACGCAGCTTCGCGAGGAGGTCAGCTTCACCAAGGGCCGGATCATCGTGCGCGGCAAGATGGTCAGGCGCGGGGAGGCCAAGCGCGCGGATTACATCCTCTACTACAAGGCGAACATCCCTCTGGCGGTGATCGAAGCGAAGGACAACAACTGCAGCGTCGGGGACGGTCTCCAACAGGCGCTGGAGTACGGCGAGACGCTGCAGATCCCATTCGTGTTCGCTTCGAACGGCGACGGCTTCGTATTCCATGACGGCACCAGAACGGAAGGCGCCATCGAGCAGAACCTCTCGCTCGAGCAGTTTCCCTCACCCGCAGCGCTGTGGTCGCGGTACCGCGATTGGAAAGGCCTCCCGCCCGAATCGGACGACATCGTCCTCCAGGACTATTACGCCGACGGCAGCGGCAAGGACCCGCGCTACTACCAGGCCAGCGCCGTGAACGCCGCGACGGAGGCCATCGCGAAGGGCCAGAATCGCCTGCTCCTGGTCATGGCCACGGGCACCGGCAAGACCTACACCGCCTTCCAGATCATCTGGCGGCTATGGAAGGCGAAGCGGAAGAAGCGGGTCCTGTTCCTAGCGGACCGGAACGTTCTGATCGATCAGACGATGGTGAACGATTTCCGCCCGTTCGGGGCGGCGATGGCCAAGTTGAGCACCAGCTCGAAGGTCATCGAGCGGCAGGGCGAAGCCTCGGTCGAGCTGCCGATTGCCATCGACAAGAAGCGTCGAATCGACACATCGTACGAAATCTATCTGGCGTTGTATCAGTCCATCACGGGCCCCGAAGATCGTCAGAAGCTCTTCAAGGAGCTCTCTCCCGACTTCTTCGATCTTATCGTTGTGGACGAGTGTCACCGCGGGAGCGCCGCGGAAGACTCGGCGTGGCGCGAGATCCTGGAGCACTTCTCCACGGCCACGCAGATCGGCATGACCGCCACCCCGCGCGAGACGAAGTACATCTCGAACATCGACTATTTCGGGAAACCGGTCTACAGCTACTCGCTCAAGCAGGGGATCCAGGACGGCTTCCTGGCGCCTTACAAGGTCGTGAAGGTCCACATCGACCGTGATATCGAGGGTTACCGGCCCGAGCCGGGAAAGGTCGATCAAGACGGCATCGAGGTCGAGGACCGGATCTACAACCAGAAGGACTTCGACCGCACGCTCGTAATTGACGACCGGACCAAGCTCGTCGCGAAGAAGATCTCCGACTTCCTCAGGGAGAGCGAGGACCGCTTCCAGAAGACGATCATTTTTTGTGTCGACACGGAGCACGCCGCGCGCATGCGGCAGGCGCTCGTGAACGTGAACGGTGATCTCGCCGCGCAGTTCCCGAGGTACGTCATGCGGATCACGGGCAACGACGACCTGGGCCTGGCGCAGCTCGACGGCTTCCTCGACCCGGAATCGAAGTTCCCGGTCCTTGTTACGACGTCTCGTTTGCTGTCGACCGGCGTGGACGCCCAGACGTGTCGCGTCATCGTGCTCGATCGCGAGGTCGGGTCGATGACGGAGTTCAAACAGATCGTCGGCCGCGGCACGCGCATTCACGAGGACACGAAGAAGTTCTACTTCACGCTGATTGACTTCAGGAAAGCGACGAACCACTTCGCCGATCCGGAGTTCGACGGCGAGCCCGTCCAGATCTATGAGCCGGGCCCGGACGACCCGATCCTGCCTCCCGATCCACCGGCCGGCGAGGACGGTCCGCCGACCGCCGAGGGCGAGATCCTTGTGGATGAAGGACTGCCCCCGTGGGATCCAGGCGGCGACGGACCGCCGCCGCGCAAGGTTTTCATCAATGGCGTCACGGTTTCGATCGTGGCGGAACGGGTCGAGTTCCTCGACAGCCACGGCAAGCTGGTTACCGAGAGCCTGCGGGACTTCACGAAGAAGGAGCTGCGCCGGCACTACGCCAGCCTCGACGACTTCCTCGCGCGATGGCGCGGCGCGGAGCGGAAGCAGGCGATTCTCGACGAGCTCGACGCGGCCGGCGTGCCGCTGGACGTCATGGCCGGCGACGTCGCGGCCGGCGTCTACATGGATCCATTCGACCTGATCTGCCACGTCGCGTTCGACCAGCCGCCCCTGAGCCGCCAGGAGCGGGCGCGCCACGTGCGCAAGAAGAACGTCTTCACCAAGTACGGCCCGCCGGCGCGGGCCGTCCTCGAGGCGCTGCTGCAGAAGTATGAGGACGAAGGCGTGATCGCCTTGGATGATCCCAAGCTGCTGCAGGTCCGGCCGTTTGATTCGATGGGCACGCCGATTCAGTTAGTCAAGCAGTTCGGCAGCCGCGAGGACTACGAGCGGGCGGTGCACGAGATGCAGACCGCTCTTTACGAAGGAGCCGCGTAGGTCCCGATGTCAGTCCGGAACACCGTCAAGTCCATCCAGGACATCATGCGGCAGGACTCGGGCGTCGACGGCGACGCCCAGCGCATCTCCCAACTGTGCTGGATGTTCTTCCTGAAGATCATCGACGACCAGGACGAAGAGCTCCGTTTGCTCGATTCCAAGTATCGATCGCCGATTCCGAAGCCACTGCGATGGCGGACATGGGCGGCCGATCCAGAGGGCGTCACCGGGGAGGCCCTTCTCGACTTCGTGAACGAT
>JANOJK010001042.1:0-2278 GCA_031408165.1 Acidobacteriota bacterium
CGGCCAGAGCGCCGGGAGCCGAGAGGTCAGCGACGACAGGTGGTGCGGCGCGAGCACCTCGGCGATCGGGCGGTTGAACGCCGTCGCCGCGTCCCACCCGATCACGGCATCCCGCGGCGGCACCCCCGCCACGCCAATCGACAAATCGGCCGGACTCGCGTCGATCAACGCAGCCGTTACGGCGCGCACCGCGGACTCGAGCGCAAGCGGCGCGGACCCCAGCAGCCGGCGCGGTGCCAGGTGCAGCTCGGTCACGGCGCGCATCATCAGCTCGCGATGCGCGGCTCCCGCGAAGAGGAACGGCGCCGTCGTGTCCATCCGCCCGAGCTGACGAAGGAGCGCGAGCCCCGGCTCTCCCCCAATCTCCCCACCCGCCATCAAATCGGCCAGTACGATGGCGTCCGCCCCCGCGGCCGCCGCGTAGCTGGTTGCCGCCGTGACGCGTGTGTTGAACGGCTCGATGGGCGCCGACTGGAGGATGTCGAGCGCCTTGCCCTCCGCAACCCGCGCTTCGGGATCGATCAGCCGCACCTCGCCGACGCGGGCGCGCCCGGCGAGCGTTCGGGCGAGGGCGCCGCCGAGCGGCCCCGCCCCGATGATCGCAATGGTCGACATGCGTGCGGGGTATTCTATCGATTAACCGGGGGGGCTCACGTGCCCCTCGCGCCGCTCGTGGTTTATGCTGAATGAATGGTGGGCATTGTCACGGGCGGGTCGAAGGGAATCGGGCTGGCGATTGCCCGCGCCTTTCTGGAGCGGGGCATGCAGGTCGCGATCAGCTCGCGGCACGAGGCGGATTTGAAGGATGCCGCGCGCCAGCTCGGCGCCGCCGGGAAGGTCCTCAGCGTCAAGGCCGACGTGCGCGAGGCAGGCGAGGCCCAGCGCCTCATCGACGAGACCGTCCGCCACTTCGGCGGCGTGGACGTTCTCGTCAATAACGCCGGCGTCGGCAAGTTCGCTACCGTCGCGGACATGAGCCTGGACGACTGGCGCCAGGTGATCGACACGAACCTGAGCGGCGTCTTCTACTGCAGCCGCGCCGCGATTCCGGCGATGAAAGCGCGCGGCGCGGGATTCATCATCAACATCAGCAGCCTGGCGGGGAAGAACGCCTTCACGACCGGCGCGGCGTACTGCGCCTCGAAGGCCGGCCTGAACGCGTTCAGCGAGGCGCTGATGCAGGAGGTTCGGTACGATAACATCCGCGTGAGCTACGTGATGCCGGGATCCGTGTCCACCGGGTTCGGGGACGTGGGGCCGTCCCGCGACGCCGACCCCTCGTCCGGGCCCGGGGCAGGCTGGAAGCTCACGCCCGAAGACGTGGCGCGCGTGGTCATGGATCTGATCTCGCACGATCCACGCAGCCTGCCGAGCCGCGTCGAGCTGCGGCCGTCGCGGCCGCGAAAGGGCTGATGCAGGATCTGACGACGCCCGTCGCCCACTACAACCTTCTCGAGCGGATCGGCGAGGGGGGCATCGGCGAGCTGTTCCGCGCGCGCGACACGAAGGTCGGCCGCACCGTCGCCCTGAAGATTGTGTCCGCCGCCATCGTCAAGGACCCGGCCCGGCTGGAGCGCCTGCTCGAAGATGCCCGGGCGGCGGCCGTGCTGTCGCACCCCAACATCGCAACGCTCTGGGACGTCGGTGAATCCGGCGGGCAGACCTACCTCGCCTACGAGTTCGCGGCCGGCAGGAGCCTGCTCGAGGAATCGGGCGGTGCCGCGATGAACTCCCGCCGCGCGCTCGATCTGGCCGTCCAGATTGCCGACGGCGTCGCCGACGCGCATTCCCACGGCATCATCCACGGCGACCTGCGCCCCGACACGATCATCGTGACCGGGAAAGGCAACGCCAAGGTGCTCGACTTCGGCCTCGCGCCGTGGACCAGAGGAGGCGTGCTCCGGGCGAGCGCCTCGCAGAATCCCGATGCGCTGCCGCCGGAGTCGACATCCGTGCTCAGCTACCTGTCGCCGGAGCAAGCGATCGGAAGCGCCGTGGACTTCCGCACCGACGTGTTCTCGATCGGCGTGCTGACCTACGAAATGGTGACGGGACGCAATCCCTTCACCGGCCCGACCCCCGCCGCGACCGTCATGAACGTGATTCAGGGGAAGTTCACGCCTACCTCCGCGGTGAATCCCGCGGTGCCCGTGGAACTCGACGCGATCCTCGCCCGGGCGCTCACCCCGGATCTCGCGCAGCGCCAGCAGAGCGCCGCATCGCTCGCCGCCGAATTGCGCAGCGTTGCCGCCATGCTCGACGTGAGGACCGGTGACTC
>JANOJK010001082.1:0-2687 GCA_031408165.1 Acidobacteriota bacterium
ATCGGGCGTCCCTCGGGGTCGGCGGCGACGACCGTGTGCATGCGATCGAGCTTGCAGGCGCGGCAGATGTCCTCGACCGACTCCCCCGCGCGGTACCGGCGTTCGGCCATCACCTCACCGCCTCCCGTTTCCGGCCGACGCCGATCAGGCTCAAGCCGCGTCCGAGCTTCATCGCTTCCATCAGTTTCGCGATCGGCAGGAGCGCTTCGAACAGGCGCATCTGCCGCGGGTTGAGATCGCGGCGCCCGAGCTGCTTGTTCAGGTACCAGCCCGGCACGCCGAGCCGGTTGAACTCCTCCATCATGACCACCTCGAAACCCGCCGACTGCATCCTGGTGTGCAGCTCGGTGAGGCTGTAACGGCGGACGTGGCCGAGGGCCTCGTCGCACGGGCTGTACAGCCACATGTGCGCGGGGACGAGGATGATGGCGTGGCCCCCCGGCTCGAGGAGCTCGTGGTACGCCTTCAGGACCCGCTCGTCCGGCTCGATGTGCTCGAGGACGTTGAGGCACACGATGGTGTCGAGGCGCTCGGATTTCAGATCGACGTAGGCCGCACTGTCCGAGAGGTCGCGCTGCAACGTGGTGACGTTCTCGAGATGTCCGAGCCGCCAGTTCGCCATCTCGACGTAGAGCGGATCGTTGTCGACGCAGACCAGGCGCTGCCGATCCAGCAGCAGCTCGGTGAAGTTGCCGATGCCGCATCCCGCTTCGAGGACGCGGTTGCCGATGTAGCCACGGAACTGATCGAGGATCCATCGGTTCAGCCCGCGCGCGCGCCGCATGCTCTGCAGCACGTAATAGCCGTCGTGGGTGGTGAACCGGTCGTCGATGAACCGGTACTTGAGAAGCGTCCAGACCGCCGACACCGCGTCCTTCCAGCCGATTTTCTTCCCCTCGGCCACGCTCCGTCCGTGATAGCTGATGGGCACTTCGTACAACCGGATGTTCCACTGCGCGAGCTTCGTCGTCAGCTCCGGCTCGATGCCGAAGCGGCTGCTGTAGAGCGGCGTCTGCTTGAGGATGTCGGCGCGGACGGCCTTGTAGCAGGTCTCCATGTCCGTCAGGTTGATGTCGTTGAGGATGTTGGTCATCCAGGTCAGGAAATGGTTGGCGACGCCGTGCCAGTACAGGAGGATCTTGCGCTGAGAGGCCGAGGCGAATCGCGATCCGAAGACGGCGTCGGCTTTGCCCTGGAGGATGGGCGCCACGAGCGCGGGATAATCCCCGGGGTCGTATTCCAGGTCGGCGTCCTGGATGAGGCCGATGTCGCCCCTCATGTGGCGGATGGCCGTGATGATCGCGGCCCCCTTCCCCATGTTCCGGGGCTGCCTGATGACGCGGATGCGCGGGTCGGCGGCCGCGAGCTCGTCGAGGATCTCGGGGGAGCCGTCGCGGCTGCCGTCATCGACGCACACCAGCTCCATGGGGAGCCCGACGGGGCTCGCCAGCACGCGGCGGATGATCGTCCGGAGCGTGCGTGCTTCGTTGTAGACCGGCATCAGGACGCTCAGGAGCGGCTGGGACGGGATCGGCGATTCGGGCATCGGCAGGAAACGTGAAAGCGTATCACGCCGGACGAACGCCGCGGAGTCAGCCGCGTCGATCGGGACCGGGCGCGTCGATGGCGCGTGTGAGCTCGCCCGCGTCGAGCCACACGACGTCACACGCCGGGCAGGTGTCGATCACGATATTGCCCGGGCCGTAGTACCAGTCGGTGAGCATTGCGCTGCCGCACTGCGGGCACGCGACTCGTCGTCCCAGGTCGCCGCGGTCGGCGGGCACCGGAATCACGCTCGCGTTGGGCGCCGCACGGCGCCGCGCCACCAGCGTCACCGCGAACGCACGCCGCGCCATGAAGATGCCCTTGCACCGGCCGCAGACCTGGATCGGCTCGCGATCGTCCATCACGGCGCGCGCGAGCGCCTGCCGGCACACCGGGCACTTGTACCCGGCGTCAGCGGTCACGCGCACGCCGTCGGCGGCCGGTTCCGGACACACGAGGGTTCGGCAGTGATCGCACCGCCAGCAGGGACGGGTCGCGAGCAGCGCCATCGGCGCGCCACAATTGGGGCAATTCATCGGTGCATGCCGGGGGTGGGAGTCGAACCCACACGACCCTTTTGGAGTCTTCGGATTTTAAGTCCGATGCGTCTGCCAGTTCCGCCACCCCGGCGCTGGATGGATTCTCCCACATCGTCCGAAGGCGCCGCTCACGCGGCGCGCAGGGCGACGACGGGATCCGACGCGCGTCGGACGCGCCGGACTCCGCCACCTTCAGGCTATTCGTGGCGGAGGGCGGTCACGGGATCGACGGCGGCGGCGCGCATCGCGGGCACCGCGCACGCGACCAGCGCGATCGCCAGCAGCACCGCCGAGATGCCGGCGTACGCGAGCGCATCCGGGCCGTCGCCGATCGGCAGGGTGCGCAACAGCGGGCGCAGCAGGAACGTAGCCAGCGCGCCCGCGACGAGACCGGCGCCCGCCAGGGCGAGTCCGCGACCCACCACCAGGCCCGCCAACGCCGCGTGACGGGAGCCCAGCGCCAGCCGGATCGCGAACTCCCGGGTGCGCGACGTGGTCGTATACGAGAGCACGCCGTACAGCCCGATCGCCGCCAGCAGCAGGGTGAGCCCGGCGAACAGGCCGATGAGCCATCGATAGAGATGCAGCTCCCACAAGGAGTCG
>JANOJK010001112.1:0-6921 GCA_031408165.1 Acidobacteriota bacterium
GTGCGCCTTGCCGTCGCGCTCGTCGTCAATCGTGATGGTCACGCCGCCGTTCAGGAACGCCAGCTCGCGCAGGCGGGTGGCGAGCGTGTCGAAGCTGTATTCGGTCGTCTCGAAGATCTGCGTGTCGGGCTTGAAGGTGACTTTCGTGCCGCGCTTCTTCGTCGTGCCGGTGACCTCGATCTCGGCCAGTGGCGCGCCGCGCTCGTAAGTCTGCTGATAGACCTGACCGTTGCGCCAGATCTCGAGCTCGAGGAGCTCGGACAGGGCGTTCACGACCGACACGCCGACGCCGTGGAGCCCGCCCGATACCTTGTAGCTGTCGTTGTCGAACTTGCCGCCGGCGTGCAGCACCGTCAGCACGACTTCGGCCGCCGACTTGCCGCTTTCGTGACGGTCGACCGGGATGCCCCGGCCGTTGTCCACGACCGTGACCGAGTTGTCGATGTGGATGGTGACGTTGACCTGGTCGCAATGGCCTGCCAGCGCCTCGTCGATCGAGTTGTCGACGATCTCGTAGACGAGATGGTGGAGCCCCGCGGGACCGGTCGACCCGATGTACATCGCGGGGCGCTTGCGGACGGCTTCGAGGCCTTCGAGAACCTTGATCTGCGCGGCGCCGTAGTCCGCGTTGTTGCCGTTGCCGTTGGGGCCGGACACGGGTGTGTCCGGCGTAGCGGCAGGGACAACTTCACCGTCGGGGTTCGGTTCGTTCTGTTCGTTCAATTCGGACATTCAGTCAGTTGGGAAACTCTCTCATCGGGTAATTGAAACAATTCACTCAGATGCGCATCGGCATGATCACGTAGGTGTAGTCATAACCCTCGGCGCCGACCGGCTTCAGCACGGCCTGGCTCATCTCGTCCTTGAAATCGAGCGACACCGTGTCGGTCTCGACCACCCCGAGGAAGTCGAGGACGTATTGCGCGTTGAAACAAATCGTCACCGGCGCGGCGCTGTAATCCACCATCAGGATTTCCTTCGCCTCGCCGAACTCCGGGCTGCTCGACGCGATCTCGACCTTGCCCTTGTCGATCTGCACCTTGACGGCGCGCGAGCGTTCGTTCGACAGCAGCGCGACCCGTTTGACCGCGGCCGTCAGACGATCGCGATCGAACTCCACGCGCTTGTCGTTGTTCTTCGGAATGACGCGCTCGAACGCCGGGAACTGCCCGTCGATCATCCGTGAAATCAGGAGCCTCTCGCCGAGCGTGAAGAACAGGTGGTTCTCGCCGCGCTCGTAGAGGATGTCCCCTTCCCCCTCGGCCAGCAGGCGCCCCAGCTCGAGCAGCGTCTTGCGCGGCAGGATGACCCGCTGTTCGTCGCTCGGGTCGGCTGCCGTCGCCGCCGGCTTTCCTTTCGGCGCCTCGCGAGGAACGGAGATGTGCGCCAGGCGGTGACCGTCGGTCGAGACCAGTCCCAGCGAGTCGGGCCGCTGCAGGAACAGCGCGCCGTTGAGGAAGTACCGCGTGTCCTCGCCGGTAATCGCAAACTGCGTCTTCGAGATCATCTGACGCAGCGCCTCGCGCGGCAGCGTCGTGCTGGACGCGCCGCTCGGATCCGGCAGCGTCGGAAAATCCTCGCGCGGCAGCGTCTGCATCCGGGAGTCGAACCGATCCGCGGCGACCTTGACCCCGCCCTTGTCTTCCTCGATCCGCACGTCGGTCTCGGGCAGCGCCTTGACGATTTCGTACAGCTTCTTGGCCGGCAGCGTCAACGATCCGCTCTTCGTAATCGTCGCCGGGCATTTGCTGCGCAGCCCGACCTCCAGATCCGTCGCGAGCATCTTCACTTCGGCGCCGGTCGCCTCGAGCAGCACGTTGGCGAGGATCGGAATCGTGTTCTTGCGCTCGACGATGCCCTGGAAGAGTTGCAGTTCGCGGAGTAGATCGGTCTTGCGGACGACCAGTTCCATTGGTTGTGATCTCAGAAATCAGAGGGAGAAAACGGGTACAAAGAATTATAACAGTAAATAGGCGCCGCGGATAACCCTATTTCTGCCTGTTAGTCGTTCAGAATCTGACATTTAGGCTGTGGACAAGGGGGGCGGAAGGCGGTGGGTTTTTTCCACAGGTCCTGTGGATATTTTGGCCCCTCCGGAAACCCGCAGTTCGTGCACAGCCGAACCGGGTCGAGGGGTGTGGAAATTGCGGGGGACCTCAGCGAAACGATTCGAGAAGGTTGTTGATAACCGTGTTGAAATCCCGGTCCTTCAATCTGAGGTCTTCGATCTTCCGGATGGAATGGATGACGGTCGAATGGTGCTTTCCGCCGAAGCTGCGGCCGATTTCCGGCAGCGACGCGTTCGTCAGGTTCTTGCACAGGTACATCGCGACCTGTCGCGGCAGTGCCACCGATTTCGAGTTGTTCTTCGATTTCAGCTCGGTGACCTTCAGCGAATAGTGCTCGGCGACCGCCTTCTGCACGCTCTCGATTGTGACGGCGCGGTCGTCGTTCTGCAGCACGTTCCGCAGGACGTCCTGCGCGAGCGCCAGCGTGATCTCGCGCCCCGTCAGTGACGCATACGCGACCAGGCGGATGAGCGAGCCCTCGAGCTCGCGGATGTTCGACTTTATTTTTCCCGCGATGTACATCGCCACGTTGTCGGCCAGTGTGATGCCGTCGCCCTCCGCTTTCCGCTTGAGAATCGCCGTCTTCGTCTCGAGGTCCGGCGCCTGAATGTCCGCAATCAGGCCCCACTCGAACCGCGACCGCAGCCGTTCCTCCAACTGCGGGATCTCGTGCGGCGGGCAGTCGCTGCTGATGACGATCTGCTTCTGCGAGTCGTAGAGCGCGTTGAAGGTGTGGAAGAACTCGGTCTGGGTTCCTTCCTTCCCCGCCAGGAACTGGATGTCATCCACGAGCAGGACGTCCACGCTCCGATAGCGCTCGCGGAAGTCCAGGATGCGGTCGTAGCGGACCGCGTTGATCATCTCGTTCATGAACCGCTCCGACGAGATGTAGGTCAACTGCAGGTTCTTGAGGTGCGTCACGACGTAGTGCCCGATGGCGTGCATCAGGTGCGTCTTGCCGAGACCCACGCCGCCGTAGATGAAGAGCGGGTTATACGAGCGCGAGGGGGCCTCTGCCACCGCGCGGCTGGCCGCGTGCGCGAACTGGTTCGACGGACCCACGATGAACGTGTCGAAGGAGTAGCGAGGACTCAGAATGCCGAGGTCGTCACCGGCCAGGGGGGTATCGTCGTCGCCGGGCGCTTCCGGGATCGGCGGTTCGAGGTCGGACGGCGCCACCCCGTCCTCCTTCGCGGTCATGAAGACGACCGGGGCGCCGGGGCGGCCGATTTCGGCGAGCGCTTCCCCGATCACCGCCGGATAGTGCTTGGTGAGCCAGTCGCGAAACAGCGCATTGGGGACCTGAACATGAATAGACCCATCCCGATCCGCCACGAAACCCGTCGGCTTGAACCAGGTGTAGAAGCTGTGCCGGTTGACCTTCGTTTCGATGCGGGCGAGAACCTGGTCCCAGATGTTAACGGGGGTCATTTGCTGCGTTTTCTTGGACCTTTCGCCCGGAGGGACCACTGACCTTACGGGGGGCCGGGCTCAGGACCCGGCCGTTTACCCGCCCGTCATAAGGGATTAGCGACTTTCGCCCCTGCGCTTTTCCACAATGTTTTCCACAGTTGTGGAAATCTTCGGGGGGAGACCCTACGTTCCCGTTGGTGGAACGGCATGGGGACGGGACTGTACCATAGCGATTCCGTCCGTGACAATCGCGCGTTGACACCCCCGGGCAAGGTTCGCTAATATTTGAGTTTCTCCGGTCGAGTAGTCCCGCTACAGAGGTTTCACAGTCATGGCGAAGGGCGTACGCACATTTCAGCCGAACCGGCGTCACCGGAAGCGGACCCACGGATTCCTGGTCCGTATGGCGACGAAGAAGGGCCGGCAGGTCCTGGCGCGCCGTCGCGCCAAGGGGCGCAAGCGTCTCGCGGTCACCGCGTCGCGGTAATCGCATTCGCAGTTTTCAGTTCGCGGTAGGCAGGAAGCGGGACCGAACCGCAAACGACGGGCTCCAGACTCCCCACCGCCAACTGCCAACGGCAAGAACCTCCAAGAATGCCGTCCAATACTCTGCCACCCGGGCGGCGAATCCGCCGTCGCGGGGAGTTCCAGCGGGTATTTGACGGCGGTCGCAGGGCCCACGGCCGGTATCTCACGATTATTGCAGCGCCCGCGCCCGGCCCCGACAGCCGACTCGGCATCGTCGCCAGCAAGAAACTGGGGGGGTCGGTTGTGAGAAATCGAGCGAAACGGTTGATTCGGCAGGTCTTCAGGACGCAGCCCGGTCCCGAGCGCGCGTCGGACCTCGTCATCATTCCCAAGCACTCGGCGCTACAAGTCCTTATTTCAGAGCTTGTTATAGATTACAGGACGACGTTGAAGCGGCTGAGCCTGTCAAAGTAATGACAGTCAAGCTTCTGACGCTCCTGATTCGCGCCTACCAGGCGGTATTGTCCCCGTTCGTCGGCGGCGCGTGCCGGTTCCTCCCGTCGTGCTCCGAGTACGCCCTCGAGGCGGTGGCGGCACATGGCGCGATGCGCGGATCGCTCCTGACGGTCCGCCGATTGTCCCGCTGCCATCCCCTGGGGCGGGCGGGGTTCGACCCCGTGCCCCCTCGAGACCCGAGCCTCGAGCCTCGGCAGCCCTCGAACCCTGAACCTCGAACTTCCGAGTAGCCGAATAGATGGAAAGACGCGTCCTCATCGCGGTGTTGTTGTCGTTCCTGGTGCTGTACGGCTACCAGGCGATGTTTCCTCCGCCCCCCGAGCAGAAGCCCGCGCAGTCCAGCAAGACGGCTACGGCGCCCAATGCGTCGGCTCCTGCGGCGGCCAACCCCACGCCTTCGGTTCAGGGCGTGCAGCCGGCAGAAGCGGTAGGCGTGGCCTCGGCGCCCGCGCGTGAGATCGAGATCGACAACGCAGACGTCCACGCGGTTTTTACGACCCGAGGCGCCGTCCTGAAGAGCTGGAAGCTGAAAAAATACCAGGACGCTCAGAGACGTCCGCTCGAGATGATCGCGGGTCACGCCCCGGCCGACTCTCCGCTGCCGTTCACCTTCGCGACGGACGATCCCGCCTTGTCCGCGAGACTCGCCGCCGCGCCGTTCACGGTGACGGACGGCCCGGGCGCCGACGGCGCCTGGCAGGCCCGGTTCGAGTACGCCGACGAAGCGGGGTTGCGTGCGCAGAAGACCTTCGCCATTGCACCGGGCAAGCCGTACGTCATCAACGTTTCGGCCTCGATCACGCAGAACGGCCAGCCCGTGCCGACGTCGCTTCGATGGGGTCCGGCGCTCGGCAGCGGACTCACCACGACCTCGTCGGTCACCTACAGCCCTCCGACCCGGCCGATTTTCTACAAGGACGCCGAAGTCTCGCGCATCGAGCCCGACGCGATCGCCGAGCAACCCGTTCACGAGGGGGTCTTCGGCTTCGCGGGCGTCGACGACCATTACTTCCTCGTTGCGATCGTGAAGCCGGCCGGGCCGCTGCGCCTGCAGTACGCGAAGGTGGACGCGCCGGTCGCCGAGAACCCGGAAGGCGCGCATTACGTGGACTGGTCGGCCCGGTATCCGTCGGCGCCGCAGGGGGTGAGCTATTTCGCCGGCCCGAAAGATTTCGACGTGCTGGTGGCCGTCGATCGCGATCTCGTGCGGTCGATCGATTTCGGCTGGTTCGCCTGGCTCGTCGTCCCGCTCCTGCGCGCGCTGAAGTGGCTGAACGCGTACGTCGGGAACTACGGCTGGTCGCTCATCCTGCTGACGATCCTCATCAACCTGGCGATGTTCCCCCTCCGCCACAAGAGCGTGGTTTCGATGCGGAAGATGCAGGATGTCCAGCCCGAAGTGAAGGTGATCCAGGAACGCTACGCCAAGCTCAAGATGAGCGATCCGGGGCGCGCCAAGATGAACACGGAGCTGATGGCGCTCTACAAGGAGCGCGGGGTCAATCCCGCAAGCGGGTGCGTGCCGATGCTCCTGACGCTGCCGGTTCTGTTCGCGTTCTACTCGATGCTCTCGGTCGCGATCGAGCTGCGCGGCGCACCCTTCGTCGGTCAGATTCACGATCTCTCGGCTCACGACCCGTGGTTCATCTGGCCGGTGGTCATGGGGATCACGATGTTCATCCAGCAGAAGATGACGCCGTCGACGGCCGATCCGATCCAGCAGAAGATGATGCTCTTCATGCCGATCATGATGACCGGCATGTTCCTGTGGGCCGCAAGCGGCCTGGTCATCTACTGGACCGTGAGCAACGTCTGGGGCATCGGGCAGCAGATGATCACCAACCGCCTCATCGGGCCCGCGGTGCAGCGGTCGATTCGGCCGCCCGCGGAACGTCGGGTGAAGAACGTCGGCGGCGGGAAGACCGACCAGGCGGCGAAGGACAAGGAGCGGGAGTGATGAACGTGCACGAGAAGGCGGGCGGCCTCGTCAGGAACGTCTTGACCGCGATGGGGCTGACGCTCGACGTCCAGGTCGTCGACACCCCCGACGCTATCCGCGTGGAGATCAACGGTGAAGGGGGCGAAGTGCTCCTGAAACGCAAGGGCGAGGTGCTCGACGCGCTCCAGCAGATCGTCAACACCGGCTTCCGGCGACAACTGGACGACGACCGGAGCTTCGTCGTGGACTGCATGGGCTACCGCCGCGGCAAGGACGACGAGTTGAAGCAGATGACGCGGTTCACCATGGAGAAGGCGAAAGCATCCGGTCCGCAGGAGATGGGGCCGCTCAATCCCTACTCGCGCCGGCTGGTGCATCTGACGGTGGCCGAGGATCCCGCGATGTCGTCGGAAAGCATCGGCGACGCGTTCCTCAAGACGGTGATCGTTTCGAAGAAGTAGCACGGGGGACGAGGACCGGGGTTCGAGAATCGAGGAGCGTTTTCGGGTTTGCCCC